>JAOPYY010000199.1 GCA_025964395.1 Actinomycetes bacterium
CGGCCGGGTCCCACGCTAAGTCGGTGAGGTTTGGATAGACGGGAACCACGGTCGCGCCGGACCGCGCATTCAGGTGGTACCCCGACACGAACTCGAGGAAGCTCGCCTGAGGCAACGGCTTTAGGCCAGCGCCGGCGCTGGCCGCGCCGTACCACTCGTACGAGAAGTTGAACGTGTACGTGCCTAGCCCCGGCAGCCGAAAGGTGCCCGCATGGGTCGAGAACGCGGGGGTGTCATCTTCCGCAGCGGAAAAGACGCGCCAGTTGTTCGAGGCAACCGCGGAGAGAGGAACGTCAAAGAGATCCGGGGGCTTGGACCAGTAGAAGGGCGTCTGTCGAATGACGGTCCAGGTCGGCGGTTGCGCGGCGGTGTTCTCCTTGTAGATGACCATCGACCAGGCAACGAATTGCCAGTCGACGACTTTCCGGTTTGCGTCGACCGCCGCCATCTGCGGCGCTTGTGCGTCGACGATCAGCTGGCCGTTCGTCTCCGTGCAATGGACATCCGGGGGGATCAGGTAATGGCATGGCGCGCCTTTCTCCCACGACCAGCCGATCCAGCCGTCGCCGGAGATTCCTGGGTCCGGTGGGTTGGGAGAGCAGCTCGAGGGGCCGTCTACGGGCGAAGCAGGAATGATCTGCGTCGGCGAGCCGGCCTTCAGCCCACCGCGGTACGGCGAGTTGAATGCCTGCGCCGGTGTTCGCGTCGAGCATGGGGGATCGACGGCGCCTCGTGGAATCCCGTGCACGGGACAGTCGACGGGATCGACGTATGCGGTAACGCCGGCCACACCGGAAATCTGGTTCGGCTTCGTGTTCTGCGCCCAGATGACGTCGCCTTTGCCGCTAGCTCTAACGATGTCGAGTGGGCCCGCGTGGAATTCCTTGTTCGGCGCGCTGCCGCAGAGGATGTTTTGGCCAGGGTGCGTATCGTGGTATTGGGGCTTCGCCGGGCAGCCGTTGTTCGGAACCTTCGGCGGAGCAGGCTTGATCGACGAGAGCGCTTTTGATCGCACCTGAGCATGCGTCGGCGTCGAATCGGCGAGCGCCACTCCGAGCGTCAGCGGCGCAAGACCAAAGAGCATTGCACCAAGCGCCCATAGCCAGACTCGCGACACGGCAGCTTCCCTTCTCAGCCTTAGCTGACCGGGACGCACCGAGCGCGTTCGCCGCACTCACGTGTCGCTGCGCCTAGAGCCGTGATACGCCAACCTGAACGCAAAGTCAAGTGTTGGCGATGATCTTCCGCACGCCGTTCTCGGTGAACAGATGGTGCGGCTGTGTGGCGCTGGACGACCGCCGCGCTAGAGCACTAACGCCTGGGCCAGTGTTCGCGAATGACGCCCCGAGCGGTACGATAATCGCGGACAGTCCGGTTGCTTGTTGAGGTACCTAACACGAAGGCCCGCTCGCGCGGGCCTTCGGTGTCACCGGCAAGTCGCAGTTCGGGACAGGTCTCCGGATGACCGAGGGCCAGCGCTTGGGCGAGAGTGCTTACGCCTGTGCGTTGCGGCCGCCGCCGACGAGCAGCGAAAACCCGCCGTCGACGATCAGCGTTTGGCCGCGCACCATGTCGGCCTCCGGTGAGCAGAGGAACGCGACCGCGCTCGCGATGTCGTCCGGTGTGACCATGCGGCCGACCGGGTTCGCGGCGCCGGCGGCGAGCATCTCCTCGCGGTTCGGGAAATGCTCGAGCGCGTCGGTGTCGACGACGCCGCCCGAGACCGCGTTCACGCGGATGCGCGGGGCGAGCTCGACTGCGAGATAGCGGACGAGCGCTTCGAGGGCTGCCTTCGATGTGCCGACGAGCGTGTAGTTGTCGAGCACGCGCTGTGCGCCGAGCGATGAGATGGCGACGATCGACGACCCTTCCGGCATCTGCGGCGCTGCGGCCTGCGCGAGTTGCAGCAACGCGCGCGCGTTCGTGTTCACAGTCCAGTCCCAGTGCTTCTCGGTCGCCTCGAGAGCGGGGACACTGACGCCGCTTGCCGCGTTGTGCACGAGGACGTCGAGCGGGCCGAGCGCCGCGACTTCCTCGAGCACGCGGTCGGAGCCGATGTTGCCGCGCACGAGCGTCGGTTCCGCACCGAGGGCGCGCAAGTCTTCTGCCGTCTGCTCGGCGGCGCTGTCGCTGCGGAAGTAGCCGATCGCGACGCGTTTGGCGCCGTCTCGCGCTAAGCGGAGAGCGATCGCGCGGCCGATCCCGCGGGAGCCGCCCGAGACGAAGACGTTCACGAGCGGCGGGGAAGCGGAGCGTCCGCGGGCGCGGACGACGGGATCTCGTCCCAGCCGAGCCGTTCCGAGGACTCGCGCGCGCCTTCGTCGGCCTTGGACGACGCGTGGCCCAGCCGGTCGAGGCGCGCCATCTGCTCCTCGGCGTACTGCCGCACCGGATGTCCCTCGGGCAGCTCGGCCACGAGCTCCTTGACGCGCGCCCTGAGCTGGTACGCGAAGTGGGGTGTGGCGGGCCCGACGAGGGCGTCGACGTCGTCGCGGGTCGGCTCGCGGTCCATCGGCGCGCAGCCTATCGATACCTTCGAGTGATGCGCCGTGCAGTCCGCCTGAGCCCCGTTGACTTGATGCTGCTCGGGACGGTCTTCCTGTGGGCTCTGAACGTGACCGTCACGAAGTACGTGCTCGACCACGGCTTTCATCCGCTCGGGTACGCGACGATCCGCTACGGCGCCGCGGGGGTCCTCTTCTGGTCCTTCACCTACGCCCGCGAGAAGTCCTTCGCGATCCAGCTCTCCGACGGAAAGCTCGTCGCGCTCGCCGGAGGCCTGATCTTCATCAACCAGCTCTTCTTCGTCTACGGCGTGAAGGAGACCAGCGCGTCGACCGTTGGGCTGCTGCTCGGCACGACGCCGATCTTCATCGGGATCCTCTCGACGGTCTTCGGCCTCGAGGTGCTCGGCCGGCGCTTCTGGACTGGCGCCGTCCTCTCGTTCATCGGGGTCGGCTTCGTCGCGCTCGGAAGCTCGAACTTCTCCGGGCACGCCGTCGGCCTGCTGCTCGCGATCGGGATCCCCGCCACCTGGGGCGCGTACTCGGTCGCGATCGTTCCGCTGATGCGGCGGTACTCGCCGTTCCGGATCAGCTCGCTCGTGCTCGCAGCCGGCTGGGTGCCGCTCGCGATCGTCGGTGCGCAACAGACCTTCACCCAGGGCTTCCATTTCGGCTGGTTGACCTGGCTCGGGTTCGCGTACGCCGTCGTCGGGCCGCTGTTCCTCACCAACATCCTCTGGTTCACGGCGATCGACCGTGTCGGCCCGTCGCGCGCCTCGCTGTTCGCGAACCTGCAGCCGTTCTTCGCCGTGCTCTTTGCGCTCGTCCTGCTCGGGGAGCATCTGAACCGATGGGAGATCGTCGGTGGACTTGCGATCGCGGCCGGGATCGTGCTCGACCGGACGCGGCGCACACCACCCGAACCGCCAGGTGATTAACCTGGTTAACCTTTAGGGCGTGAGCCTCCGCGACCGCCTCGCGCGCCAGCCGCCCGGCTACAACTTCACGATCGGTCGCATCCTCGCGATCTACGCGGGGCTGATGGTCACGCTGCTCCTCGCGGCGCTCGACCAGACGATCGTCGCGACCGCGCTCCCGCGCATCGTCAGCGACCTGGGCGGGATCACGCAGTACTCGTGGGTGTTCACCGCGTACATGCTCACCTCGACGGTGACCGTGCCGCTCTACGGGAAGCTCGGCGACGTCTACGGGCGCAAGAACCTCTTCCTCTTTTCGATCGTCGTCTTCCTCCTTGGATCGGCGCTCTGCGGCGCCGCGACCGACATGACGCAGCTCGTCGTCTTCCGCGCGATCCAGGGGATCGGCGCCGGCGGTCTCTTCCCGCTCTCGCTCGCGGTGATCGGGAACATCGTGCCGCCGCGCGACCGCGGACGGTGGCAGGGGCTGATCGGCGCGGTGTTCGCGGCGTCGTCGATCCTCGGCCCCGCGGTCGGTGGGTTCATCGTCGACAACGCGAGCTGGCGTTGGGTGTTCCTCGTCAACCTCCCGATCGGCGGGATCGCACTCATCGTGATCTCGATCACGATGCCGCGGCGCGCGCCACAGACGGCGCATCCGATCGACTGGCTCGGCGCCGGGCTACTGGCGGCGGGCGTCGGTTCGCTGCTGATGGGGCTCGTCTGGGGTGGCGCGGACTACCCGTGGACGAGCGGCCACGTCGTCAGCGCGCTCGCGCTCGCCGCGGTGTTCCTCGTCGCGTTCGCGTTTGTCGAGCGCCGCGCGCGCGAACCGATCCTGCCGTTCGACATCTTGCGCAACCCGATCGTCGCGGGGAGCGTCGCGTGCATGGCGCTCGTCGGCATGGCGATGTTCGGGACGATCTCGTACGTCCCGCTGTTCGTGCAAGGCGTGATCGGCACGTCGGCAACGTCGTCCGGCGTCGTGCTGACGCCGCTCATGCTCGGTGCGGTGACCACGTCGCTGCTGACGGGGCAACTGGTCTCGCGCACCGGCCGGTACCGCTGGAACGCCGTCCTGGGGCCGGTCGTGCTCGCGACCGGGATGTTCCTGCTCTGGCGGATGGACGTGCACACGACGAACGCGCAGGCGGCGCGCAACATGGTGATCGCCGGCATCGGGATCGGATCGATGATGCAAGTGTTCGTCCTCTCGGTGCAGAACGCCGTACCGCGCCGCCACATCGGCTCGGCGACGGCGCTCACGCAGTTCTCGCGGCAGATGGGCGCGACGATCGGCGTCACGGTGATGGGGGCGATCGTCAACCACGGCTTGCCCTCCGGGCTCGGCGGGAGCCAGGGGATCGGGATCCACCGCCTACCGCCGGCTGCACGGCAGGCGCTTGCCGACGCGCTCCGCCCTGCGTTCTTCGTGGCGGCCTGCGTCGCCTCATGCGTCTGGCTGATCGCGGTGATGTGGGTGAAGGAGCAGCCGCTCCGGCGCAGCCTGGACGAGATCTCAGTGCTCGAGGCTGATGCCGGAGCCCCGGGGTAGCGGGATAGACTGACAGTCGTGACCGAAGACTTCATGCCCCTCGACGGCTGGGATCACGTCGAGCTGTGGGTCGGGAACGCCAAGCAGGCCGCCTATTACTACGAGCACGCGTTCGGCTTCCGCCGCACCGCGTACGCCGGCCCTGAGACGGGTGTCCGCGATCGCGCGAGCTACGTCGTCGAGCAGAACGACATCCGGCTCGTGCTCACGAGTGCGCTGCATCCCGGTCACGAGATCGGCGAGCACGCGAACAAGCACGGCGACGGCGTGAAGGACATCGCGCTACGCGTGCCGGATGCGCGTCACGCCTACGAGGAAGCGGTCAAGCGCGGCGCGCGCAGCGTACGCGAGCCCGAGGTCGTCGAGGACGACTTCGGCCAGGTCGAGCTGGCGACGATCGCGACGTACGGCGACGTTGTGCACACGTTCGTCGGCCGCAACGGCTACGAGGGCGCGTACCTCCCGGGCTACATCGCGAAGGAGTCTGCATTCGGAACCGACGACGGGCCGGGGCTGCTCGCGATCGATCACATCGTTGGCAACGTCGAGCTCGGCCACATGAACGAGTGGGTGTCGTTCTACGAGCAGGTCTTCGGGATGACCGAGATGATCCACTTCAGCGACGACGACATCTCGACCGAGTACTCCGCGCTGATGTCGAAGGTGATGACGGACGGCAACGGGAAGGTCAAGTTCCCGATCAACGAGCCGGCCGAGGGCAAGCGCAAGAGTCAGATCGACGAGTACCTGGACTTCAACCACGGACCGGGTGCGCAGCACGTCGCGCTGCAGTCGTCGAACATCGTGCGCGCCGTCGAGACGCTGCAGCGCCGCGGCGTGATCTTCCTCTCGACGCCCGACGCGTACTACGAGGAGACGCCCGACCGCGTCGGTGAGATCGCGGAGAGTTGGGACGACCTGAAGCGGCTACGGATCCTCGCCGACCGCGACGACGACGGCTACCTGTTGCAGATCTTCACACAGACTGCGCAAGACCGGCCGACACTGTTCTTCGAAGTGATCGAGCGCCACGGTGCGCGCGGTTTCGGCGACGGCAACTTCAAGGCGCTGTTCGAAGCGATCGAGCGCGAGCAAGCGCTCCGCGGCAACCTCTAGTCGCCTCGCACGTAACCTTGCGGGCGTGAGCCCGCAGCGCCGTTCAGCACTCGTCTCCGTCGCCGCAGCCGCGGTGCTCGTCGTTCTCAAGCTGAGCGTCGGTCTCGCGACGAACAGCCTCGGTCTCGTCTCGGAGGCCGCGCACTCGGGCACCGATCTCGTCGCCGCACTCCTCACATACTTTGCAATCCGCGTCGCGTCGCGTCCCGCCGACGGGCAGCACCAGTTCGGCCACGGCAAGGCGGAGCACCTTTCGGCGCTTGCCGAGGGGGGCTTCCTGTCGCTCGTCAGCATTTTCATTTCATTCCGCGCGATCGAGCGCCTGTTCGGTGTGACGAACGGCGAGGTGAAAACGCCCTGGTACGCGTTCGCCGTGCTCGGGATCGTCCTCCTGGTTGACATCAGCCGCACCGTCATCTCCTGGCGCACCTCGCAGCGCTACCAAAGCGCGGCCCTGGCCTCGAACGCGCTGCACTTCGCCAGCGACTTCCTCGGCTCGGCCGCGGTCCTCGTCGGACTCGTCTTCGCGCATTACGGCTATCCGCATGCCGATCCGATCGCGGCGCTCTTCGTCGGCGCGCTCGTCCTGCTCGCAGCCGCGCGGCTGATGAAGGGAAACGTCGACGTCCTGATGGACCGCGCGCCGGCGGAAGCGGAGGCGGCCGCGGTCGCGGCCATCAACAGGCTGATGCCCGAGGTCGAGTTGCGCCGGCTGCGCATGCGCCAGGCGGGCGGCCGCCAGTTCGCTGACGTCGTGATCGGCGTCCCGCCCGGCGCCGCCGTGGGACAAGGGCACGCTGCCGCGGACGCCGTGGAGGCTGCGGTGGAGAGCGCGCTGCCGAACGCGGACGTGGTCGTCCACGTCGAGCCGATCGAGAACGCGGACCTGCGCGAGCGCGCGCACGCGGCTGCGGTCGGAGTCCCCAGCGTCCGCGAAGTGCACAACCTCGCGCTGGTCGATGTCGGCGGCCGCAAGGAGCTGTCGCTGCACGTGAAGCTGCCGGGCGATCTTTCACTCGAAGAGGCGCACGAGATCGCCGAACAGCTCGAGTCGGCGATCTGCGCCGCGGTGCCGGAGATCGCCGGCGTGCAGACGCACCTCGAGCCGCTCGCGGAGACCCAGGAGGCGCGCGAAGTGCACGCTGCCGACGAAGCTGCAGTGCGCCGCATCGTCAAGGAGGCGACAGGCGCCGAGCCGCGCTCGCTGCGCTTCCTGCGCACGGACGGCGGCTTGGTGGCGTTCCTGACGCTCGGCCTGGACGGCACGAGCCGTCTCGACGACGCGCATGCGCGCGCGAGCGAGATCGAGGAGCACATCCGGCGCGAACGGCCGGAGATCGCCGACGTGATCGTCCACACAGAGCCCTGAGTGGGCCCTTCGTCTAGGTTGCGCCGGTGAAGCTCTGCATGTTCACTCCGAAGGAGCTCGCGCTCGAGCGCGGGTGGCCGGGGCGCATCGAAGGTGACCGGGTGATCCAACTCGCGGCGCAGACGCTGCAGTCGTTCTTCACCGGCGGCGGCAGCGCGCGCGAGCACGCGGAGTACCCGCTTGCCGACATCGTCCTCCGCCCGCCAGTGCTGCACCCGCCGTCGGTTCGCGACTTCATGGCGTTCGAGGAGCACGTCGCGAACGCGCGGAAGTTGCGCGGCGCCGAGGTGCCGAAGGAGTGGTACGAGATCCCCGTCTTCTACTTCTCGAATCCGACGGCGATCTTCGGTCCGGACATGCCGGTGCCGTACCCCGAAGGCACGGAGGAACTCGACTACGAGTTGGAGTGCGCGGCGATCATTGGTGCTGAAGGAACGATCGGCGGCTTCACCGTTCTCAATGACTGGTCGGCCCGCGATCTGCAGCGCGCTGAGATGCGTGTGGGGCTCGGGCCGGCAAAAGGCAAGGATTTCGCGACGTCGATCGGGCCGATCGTCGTCACGCCCGACGAGTTCGACGGCAGCGAAGGTGAGATGATCGCGCGCGTGAACGGCGAAGAGCGCTCCCGCGGCAACTTGCGCGACATGTACCACCGCTGGGATGCGCTGCTTGCGCAGGCGGGGCGCAACACGACATTGCGGCCCGGCGAGATCATCGGCTCGGGCACCGTCGGCAACGGTTGCATCCTCGAGCACGGAGACGGCCGCTGGCTGCAGCGCGGCGACGTCGTCGAGCTCGAGATTCAAGGCATCGGCGTCCTGCGGAGCAGCATTGTTTGAACGGCGTGTCACGTGATCGGCGCAAACGACGTCCGCGCGGCGGCGCGCCTGCTCGACGGGGTCGCGCACCGGACGCCGGTCATCACCTCGCGCACGCTCGGCGAGCACACCGTGCTGAAGCCCGAGAACCTGCAGCGCGGGGGCGCATTCAAGTTCCGCGGCGCGTACAACAAGATCTCGTCGCTGCCGAAGGGAACGCCGGTCCTCGCGTACTCGTCGGGAAACCACGCCCAGGCCGTTGCGCTCTCGTCGCGCTTGCTCGGCTCGCCCGCGACCATCCTCATGCCCGAGGACGCGCCGCAGTCGAAGCTCGACGCGACGCGCGGCTACGGCGCGGAGGTCGTGCTCTATGACAGGTACACGGGCGACCGCGAGGCGATCGCCGACGAGCTCGCAGCCGAGCGCGGAGCCGAGCTCGTTCGTCCCTACGACGATCCGCTGATCATGGCCGGCGCGGGCACGGCTGCGCTCGAGCTGCTCGAAGACGCGGGCATCGTCGAGACGCTCGTCGTCCCGGTCGGCGGTGGCGGATTGATCGCCGGCTCCGCGACGATCGCGAAGGACCTCGGCGTGAAGCGCGTCGTCGGCGTCGAGCCCGAGGCCGGAGACGACTGGAAGCAGTCGTTCGCCGCGGGCGAGATCATCGCGATCGACGTTCCGCGCACGATCGCCGACGGCTTGCAGACGCATGCGCCCGGCGAGCTGACATGGGAGGTCGCCTCGCGGCTCGTCGACGAGATCGTGACGGTGACGGATCAGCAGCTGGTCGAAGCGATGCGCTTCGCGTTCGAGCGCCTGAAGCTCGTGATCGAGCCCAGCGGCGCGATCGGGCTCGCAGCGGTGCTGAACGGGCTCGTCTCAGGCGACCGGATCGGCGTCATCGTCTCCGGCGGGAACGTCGGGGCCGCTCGCTTCGCCGAGCTGATCGCGTGAGGCCCGCACCTTCTGCGCAACGCGGGCTCGCTCGTACGACAGCCTGAACAGCTCGACCACCTCGTCGTCGAAGTCGCGAGAGACCCAGCCGGTGACACCGAACTTGTGCTGCTCCGCCCGGCCCGTCTCGACCAGCATCTCGCGGATCCTCGAGGTGAACGGCAGGTCGGCCCAGGTCTCGTGCAGGTGCCCGAGCTCGCGCTTCCCCACCCGGAACTCCACGCCGCCGAAGCGGTGAGGGTGGGTGGTGACGCCGTCCCACGAGGCCACCTCGCGCTCGATCGACTCGCGGATATCCTCCATGCATGCCTTTCTACCAACGCCTTGGTGACCTGCCGCGGAAACGCCACATCGTGCACCGCGACAACGGAACGTTGCTGACCGAGGAGGTGATGGGCTTCGAGGGCTTCTCCGGCCTCGAGTCGATCCTCTACCACCTCCAGTCGCCGTGCCGCGTGATCGAGCTCGGCGAGTTCGAGCCGATCGTGCGCACCGAGTGGGTGCCCGACGCGCACGCACATCGCCATCTGCGCACGTGGGACGTGTCGCCTGCGGGCGACGCGGTCACCGGCCGCCAGCTCCTGATGTGGAACAACGACGTCGAGA
>JAOPYY010000201.1 GCA_025964395.1 Actinomycetes bacterium
CGGTGCTGCGCGACCTCGCGCACCGGCTGGACGTGGACCTCCCGATCACCGAAGGTGTGTGCGCCGTGCTCGCCGGATCACCACTGCATGAGTTGGCGGGGTCGCTGATGGGACGGAAAGCAACCGCGGAGTGAGACCGGTTGCCGCGCTGGTCGTCGGCGTCGCACTCGTCGCGACCTCGTGTGGGGCCGGCAAGCCGTCACCGTCGGCGGCCGGTGTCGCCCCTCGCAATACGGTCGCGTTCGTTTCTCTGGGCGCGACACCCGAGACGCCGAGCACGCGACGCTCGCTCGCACTGCTTCCCGGCGGCCCGCGGGCGCAGGCGTTGCTAGACCGCGTGGCGTGGGCGGGGGTGTCGCGGCCGGTCGACGTCGCGATCCTTAGCCCGAGACAGGCGGTCGCGTATGCGCTGCCAGGCGATCGCGGTGCCTTCGACAAGGGGCTCGACAGCGCGGGTCTCCAACACGCGCGCATCCGCGGTTGGACGGCCTTCACGCCCAGTGCGCAGGCGCTCGACACCGCGAAGCGGGCCAAGACGAGGCTGTCAGGCGCCGCCTGGTATGCGCCCGCAACGCGGGCCGCCGCCGGCTCAGACCGCTCGGTGCTCACGCACGACGGCCCGCACTGGACGACGGTCGCCGTGGAAGGCGAACATGTTCGCCGCACGACCCCCGGTGGCGGCATCGACTCTCGTCAGCCACTTGCCACGAGGATCCCCGAGAACGCCGTTGTCGCGGCCGCCGCTCATGACTTCGGTGCAGCGCTGCGATCACTGCCCTTCGCTCCGGTCGTCGAGCGGGGCTTCGGCCTGCGGCTCAACGACCTTGCGCGCGCGACGCCGCAAAGCGCGGTCGTCTACCTCGGCGTCGGCGTTCCGATACCGACGCTGACACTTGTCGCGGAAGGAGGCACCCTGCGCGCAGCGACGCGGGTGGTGCGGCAACTCGACGTGGTCGCGCCTTCGTCCGTGCCGGTGACCATCGGCGGCGTCCAGCTGAATGACGTGGCGTTCGGAGCGCTCGACCTCTACTACGGGCGCAGCCACGACGACCTGGTGATCACCACCGATCCATCCTTCGACCTGCAGCCGGCGAACCAGCTTGAGCCGCCCGGGCTTCCGAAGGCGACCGCAGCCTGGCTCTATCTCGACGCGGAACGAGCTCCGACGGCGCTGCAGAGCCTGGCGGTGCTCGCAGGAACGAGCTTCTCACCTCGGCTCCTGCAAGAGCTGCGCGGTCTGCGTTCCGTGCTCGCCTTCGTCACCCACACGCGCACGACAACGTCCGTGACGTTGTCCATTCGGTAATTGCAATAGGCCATTCGGCCCATTGCATTCTCCCGACGATCCGCGTACGTTCGACGCGCGGGCAATCAGCAGGGGGAAAAAGTGGCAGGCATCAGGCGCATGCGGCGCCGCTACCGGGGAATCCCGGTTGCCGTCGCGATGGTCGTCGTACTCGCGTTCGGACTCACGGCATCGGCGGCACTCGATCCGCCCGACCCGGCAAGTGCAGGCACCGCTACCGACATCTCGGCAGGGCTGCAGTCATTCGCGCAGTCACTCACCGGTTTGTCCGGGCTCAACCAACTGGGCCAGGCCCTCCCGTTCACCGCGGTCCGCCCGGACGACGCGAGTGGTCTCGACTTCACGCGCGCGTTCACGGACATCAAGACGACCCTCGCCACACACACATACACCTCGCTGACAGACCTCGAGGCACAGCTCGCAACGGGCCTCGCGCGCACCTATCCCGACGGCGTCACGGTCACGAGCACTGCAACGGTCTCGCCGCAGAGCGCCGGCGCGCCTCTGTACACGATCACCCTTGGTCTGCATCTGCAGCGAACGGGCACGACCCCCCTCGCGCTCGACACGCCGCAGGTCAATGTCGACGGCGGTTCGCTCAACACGTCCTTCAATACCTCTACCACCCTCGTCTTCAAGTACGACCCCGCGCAGGCTGACGGCAACAAGCTCTATCTCGATGCGGCGTCCAACCCGACGCTCACAACCACCGGGAGCGCGACTGCGGCCCCGCTCGCGTCTTTCGACACCAACCTCGGTTTCACGAAGGTGCACGTCGGGGGTACCGCGGGCATCGGCGCAACGATCGACGCACAGCTCCAAGACCCCGACGGCAACGGGAAGATCTCGCAGACCGAGTGGACGACGACCGCGCCGCAGCAGGAGTTCAACATTGGCTTTGCGACCGGTGCGTCGCACGCGGACGCGAGCCTCATGTTGTCGAGCGACATCACGAACACCCTCGGCGGCAGCCTCGCGGCTGCGACGATCACCGAGTCAGACACCAACCTCGCGAACGGACTCGATACACCGTCCGTCAGCCTCGGCGACCTCGGCGGTTTCCGGAACATCCAGCCGCAGGATTTTCTCTCCGGTCTCGCCTCGCTGGCCGTGATGATCCAGTCGTTCGAGCAATCGGGGCCAGCCGCGATCGACCTGCCGTTCCTTCACCGCGACCCCTCGGCTCCGTCCACGACGAGGCCGATCGAGAAGCTCGGGGACGTTGTTGCGCTCAACCAGGGGCTGATCAAGTTCTTCACCGACAACGGCCTTTCCGGCGCTTCCGACCCGCTCACGCTGAACCTCGACGCAGCGCACCTCGCGAACGTCGCGAACGTCCAGGACGTTCTCTCGAAGGTCGAAGACGCCCTTGGCGCGTCCGCGCCCTCGCTCGGGCTCGCGTATGACCCCGGCTCGAAGCAGTTGACCTTTGCGCTCGGCCAGTCGAAGCACCTTGCGGCCGTCGATGCGCACGTCTCGATGGCGGACCAGCTCAAGTCGATCGGTCTGACGAATGTCGACTCGATCGGCGCGCAGGCCCAGGTCGACCCAAGCTATGCCTGGCATGTCAAGTTCGGCGTCGACCTCAACCCGGCGACGTCCACGCACCTGAACGATCGGCTATTCGTCGTCCCGAGCGCCTCAGAGTTCTCGGCCGACTTCCCGGTCACCGGCACGCTCGACCTCAGCGGCCAGGTCGGGTTCCTCGGCTTGAAGCTGAAGAGCCTTGCGGGAGGCGTCCCGGGCACGGTGCAACTCCTCGGTCCCGCCGATCCCGCGAAACCGATGATCGACCTCAAGCTGAAGTCCGGCGCGGACGACAAGTTGACGCTGTCCCAGATCTTCGGTGCGTATGGCTCCTCGAACGCGTCGGCGAACCCGTTCACCGTCCTCGACGCCTCGAGTGCGTCGAACATCGTGAACGCCGCGGTTCCCCCGTTCGACCTGCAGGCGGCGGCTGCGTTCAACAACGGCACCGATGTCGTGAGCGGCGCGGTGCATGTTGCGTGGCCGAACATCGCGACAGGCACGCCTCAGTTGGCCGCCGATTCGAACTTCGACACCAAGCTGCTCGACTTCGCCTACGACCCGTCGAACCGGCAGGCGATGTTCACGCAGTTGATGGACATCCTCGGCCCAGTCTCGCAGCAGCTCGCCTTGATCGTGCAGAACGATCCGTCGCTCCAGAAGAAGCTGCCGGTGATCAACCAGAGCTTCGCCGATCTCGTCAACGAGTTCACGAAGCTCTCGACGACGGTCAACGATCTTGCCTCGAGTCCCGCTTCGTTCCTCCAGCTCTTCGAGTCGATGCTGCAAGACAAGATCGCTGAGGCGTTCGGCATCGACCCGTCGAAGACGCACCAAGACGTTCGAGACAAGCTCGTCACGATCACGCTGACACCTGGGAGCGGCAGCACACCGTCGACGGTGAACGTGGAGCTCGCCTTCGGGATCTGCTCGGCGCCAAACGGTGCATCGGTCGATCCCGAGTGCACCGTGAGTCACCCGTTCCAGGTGCCGCTGACCCTCAGCCTGCCCGACATCGGCGGCCTCGTGAGCGTCACCGGGAGCGGCGGCGTCGACATCACGTCCAAGGCCGTCGTCAAGGTCGGCTTCGGCATTACCCTGCCGACGGTATCGCCGGCACTCGGCGGCGGCGACCCGTTGGTCTCCGGCGCCCCGCAACTCTTCCTCGCGACCGATCCGACGAAGACTGCGGTGAACGTCGACGTGCACGCGGCGACGAGCCCAGACACGATGCTCCAGGCGTCGGTCGGGCCGCTGACAATGACACTTGGCAAGACGAACTACGCCGCCGAAACCATCTGCACAGGTGCAGCGGATGACAATGGCAACGGCGTCGTCAACGACGGCTGTCCGCCGGCGACCGGCGGCGTCGGCGAGGACGCGACAACGGGAGAATGCAGTAACGCGACCGACGACAACGGCAACGGGCTCGTCAACGAGGGCTGTCCGACAGTGCAGTTGCCGATCGAGGCGAAGGTCGGAGCGAAGTTCCACCTGTCCCACGACAGCGGCAACATCACAATCGACCCGAGCGATCTGACCGATCTCACGATGTGGCTCGGCGACATCATCCCGTCGTCGATCAACGATTTTCGTCCGGCCGAACATGCGACTTGCACGCCGTTCCCGTCCGACGCGGGCACTCCAGCGGAACCGTACGACGCGTGCGCCGCGATACCGGTCTTCGTGCAACCGACGGACACGACGCCGGCAGGCAACATCACGTTCGTCGCGCAGAACGTCTTCGACCCGTCCACCTGGCACGGCCAGGTTGACGCGTCGATCACGTCCGCGATCCTCGGCCAGCCGCTCGACTGGACGACAGCCGTGCACGGCCTCCACACGGTCACGCACAACCTGCAGAACACGCTCGACGCCTCGGCCTACGGCGGAGCATCGGTCCCGGTGATCGGCCACTCGCTCGACGCCGGCGCCAAAATCGTCGACAAGCTCAACACCAACCTCGTCGACCCGCTGAACGACCTCGCAACGCAGCTCGACGGCGTGGGCACGTTCGCGCTCGTCAGCTCGAAGATCCAGAACCTGATCTGGGACCACCTCGGCGGCGGAACCGGTGGCGTCGGGCTCGTGCTCCCCTATGACGCGAACGCTCCACCGGGAACGCTTCCCTCGGCCACGGACATCAATGTGACGCTCGAGTGCGGCAGCGACCTGCACGTTTGCGGCAGCGCTCCTGCCGACACGGTGTCCGGGATCACCAACGCCGAGGTCAGCCTCGGCATCGGCGGCACGATCAGCGACGCCGCGTTCAAGTTCAATAGCGGCTTCCCGGGCCTGCGCCTGACGATGGACAAGGACATCACCGCGTCCGTCAAGTTCCGGTACGACCTGACGTTCGGTCTCTCGCGGTCCCGCGGCTTCTACGTCCGGACCGACGAGCCCGCCGGCACCAACCGCACCAAGGAGCTGACGGTCGACGCGTCGTTGCACCTTCCGAACGACGGGACGCACGGCGACATCGCCTTCCTGCGTCTCGACATCAGCAACAACAACACGGATCCGAACTATCACGACCTGGCGCTGTCGCTCGCAGCCGACATCAAGGGCGGCCAGCCGGACGGCGATGGCGCATTGAAGCTCTCGTTCTCCGACCTGACCGCGTCCGACCCCTCGAACCCCGCGGACGTCGCGGTGACACTCGAGGGCGGCATCCACCTGAACCTCAAATTCGTCCTGTCCGCGAAGATGCCCGACAGCGTCGGTGCCCTGCCAGGCGACGGGGTGTTGCCGAAGCTCAACGCCGACTTCCACCTCGACTGGGACTTTGGCACGGGCTTCAGCCTGAGCCAGGGCGTCGCTGGGCATGTCGACGCGCTCGACGTCAGCTTCCAGAACGTCCAACTCGATCTGGGCTCGTTCTTCCAAGACTTCCTCGGCCCGATCGTCCACGACATCCAGAAGTTCACGAAGCCGCTGCAACCCGTGATCGACACGGTCGAGGCTCCGATCCCTGGCCTCTCGCAACTCTCGGAACTGGCGGGTCAGGGACCGGTGACGTTCCTCGACTACTTTGAACACGCGAGTGGCGCAGATCTGACGCTCGTCCACCGGTTGATCGACCTGGTCAACCTCATCAACCACTTCCCAACGAGCGCATCGACGATCGACCTCGGGCACTTCAGTCTGAACTCGACGGCGGTGGAAGGTCCGGCGCCGACCGGCGACAACGCTGACAAGCTGATCTCCTCCACTGGGGAGAGTGCGTCGCAGAACGCCTTGAACCAGGGCGGCATCAGTGGCGGGTCCGACTTCACAACGGCCCAGACTGAGGGTGGGCTCACGTTCCCGGCGTTTACCGACACGCAGCAGCTGTTTGGGCTGCTGGTCGGCAAGGACGTGAAGCTGATCGAGTTCGACGCCGGAACCCTCAAGGCGAGCTTCGGATTCGACATCACGATCGGGCCGTTCCCGGCCGGGCCGGTCCCGGTCTCGATCATCATCGGCGGCTCGGCCGGCATCGAGGGCCACTTCGCGATCGGCTATTCGACGCGCGGCATCCGCGAAGCCGTGAAATCGCTGACGGACGACGACCCGTCCAACGACGGCTTCTTCCAGAACGCCAGCCTGCTGCTCGACGGCATCTTCCTCGACGATCTGAACGCTCAAGGCGTCGACGTGCCGGAGATCCGCCTCACCGCGGAGGTGCACGCAGGTGCGGAAGTCGACATCGTGATTGCGTCGGCCGGCGTCGAAGCCGGGATCCGTGCCTCGATCGACCTGAACCTCCACGACGGGGGTAGACCCACGGACCCCGCGAAGGTCGACGGACTCGTCTATATGGACGAGATCGCAACCGAGCTCAACAACCCGATCTGCATTTTCGACGTCTCGGGCAAGTTGGACGCGTTCGTCAAGTTCTTCATCAACGTCGGCTTCAGCCCGTTCGACGTGTCCTTCGACATCACTCTCGTCGACGTGACGCTGCTGGACATGAAGGACATCACCGATCCCATCTGCAACCACCCGCCGCCGCCGCACCTGGCGCAGGAGGACGACGCCTCCGGGACGCTGATCCTGAAGATCGGCCCGAATACCCCCGGCCGAAACCTTGCGGAGGACGTGAAGAACGAGAAGATCATCGTGCGTCAACTCGACAACAATCCCGGAGACGGGCACAAGTTCTCGGTCACGGCCTTCGGCCTCACCCAGGACTACCCCGAGGAAGGTCACCCACTGATCAAGCGGATCTTCGCGAACGGCGGTGACGGCCAGGACACGATCACCATGCAGCCGGGGGTGGAATCCCAGAACACGGTGGCCGGCGGGATCAGTACGCAAACCTTCGACGTCACCGTTCCCACGGAGCTGTGTGGCGGATCCGAACACGACGTCATTGAGGGCGGCGCCGGCAACGACGTGATCGTCGGTGACGGGCCTGACGTGGGAGCCGGAGGGATTCACTGTCCGTCGACGACGGCTGAAACCACGTCGGACGGCCCAGACTCGCTGGGCGGCGGCTCCGGCAACGACACGATCAACGGTGACGGCGGCGACGACACGATCGTCGGCGAAGCCGGCGGAGACAACCTCGGCGGTGGCTCCGGCAACGACAACATCCAGGGCGGGGCAGGCTCCGACACGATCAACGGCAACACCGATGCGGACACGCTCTCGGGCGGGCCCGAGGTCGATCCGGCCAGCGCGATCAACGTCCACAACTGCAACGACGGTCTGCCGAGCACGCCGTGCATCACGAACGCCGACGTGGCCGACAACATCTCCGGTGGCGCCGGGCCGGACAACATCTCCGGCGACGCCGGCCCCGACAACCTCTCGGGCGGGGACGGAAACGATTCGATCACCGGGGGCACCGGTGACGATCAGATCCAGGGCAACGCAGGTGCCGATCTGATCACCGCAGGCGACGGCAACGACAACGTCAACGGCGGCACAGAGAACGACACCATCTTCGGCCAGAACGGCAACGACACCCTGAACGGCGATGCCGGGGACGACAGCATCATCGGCGCGCTTGGGAACGACACCATCGACGGTGGAGCGGGCGCTGACTGGATCCTTGGTGACGAAGGCACGATCGACCACGCCAAGGCTCCGACAGCGGGCGGCATCACGCTCGCCGGCACCGATGTGACCGGCGGCAACGACACATTGAACGGTGGCTCGGAGAACGACATCGTCTACGGGCAAGGCGGCAACGACACCATCAACGGTGGCGACGGCGCGGACGAGCTCCACGGCAACGCGGGAGCCGACGCGATGAACGGCAACCCCGGCGACGACACGATGTTCGGCGATGCCGGGAACGACGCGATGAATGGCGGCGACGGCGTCGACACTATGCGCGGCGGTTCGGAGAACGACGCGATGAACGGCGATGCCGGAGACGACACGATGTTCGGCGACAGCGGAGTCGACACGATGCACGGCGGCGACGGTGCCGACCACATGCGCGGTGGCACCGAAGCCGACGTGATGTACGGCGACGTAGGCGACGACGTGATGAACGGCGACGCCGGCGCCGACACGATGTACGGCAACGACGGCGTCGACTCGATGCACGGCGACGCCGGCGACGACTACATGGAAGGCAACGCCGGCAGCGACACGATGACCGGCGATGGCGGCCAGGACGACATGATCGGTGGCAGCTCGGTCGCGGCCTCGCTCGACGCAGGCGATGTCATGTGCGGCGGCGACTGCGTCACACCTGGCCTGACCGACGATCACGACGTGATGGTCGGCGACAACGGCACGATCACACGGTCTGGGACAGACCGTGTGGATGGAGCGCACAACCGCCTCGTCGTGCTGTTCGACCTTGCGTCGAACGACACGACGCTCTACGGCGGCGACACCATGTCGGGTGACCAGGGCAACGACCGCATGTTTGGCGAAGCCGGCAACGACACGTTGCACGGCAACTCCGGCGACGACGCGCTCGAGGGCAACTCCGGCAGCGACTCGGTCTTCGGCGACGAAGGCCAGGATGACTTGATCGGCGGCACCTCGCAGGACCTCGGCGGGACGCCGGACGGAAACGACTGTCTGCAGGGTGACGACCGCACGAACAACTGCGGTGTGTCCGGATCGGCCGGTGGTGCCGCTGCCGGTGGAACCAGCGGTGGCTCGTCGGGCGGCGACGTGATGATCGGCGACAACGGCTCGATCGCACGCACCGTCAACGCCGGCGGGACAGACTGGGTGCGCGACAGCTTCGGCTTTGGAGCCGACGGGATCGCTCGTAGGACCGTCACGCTGTTCGACGTTGGAACGACGACCTCGACTCCGGCAGCAGGCACGTCTGGCGACGACTACTTGTACGGCGACGCCGCACGCGACGTCCAGTACGGGCAGGGTGGCAACGACGTGATCCACGGCGGCGCCGGCGACGACTACGCCGAAGGCAACGCCGGTGGCGACCAGATGTTCGGCGAAGACGGCAACGACGACCTCGTCGGCGGCAGCAAGGAAGCCGGCCGGCTCGACACCGGCGATGTCATCTCCGGCGGTGCCGGCTACGACGTGGTCGCCGGTGACAATGCAGTGCTCGCACGTGTCCTCAACGCCTCGGGCCAGTGGGTCAAGAACACCTACGACGACGGCATCTCGCACCAGCCGCGTGTGCTCAACGACATCGACTCGGCCAGCTCGTCGATCGTCAGCGGCAACGACCTCATCACGGGTGGCACCGAGAACGACCTGCTCTACGGTCAGGGCGGCGTGGACACGATCCAGGGAAACGAAGGCGATGACTTCATCGAGGGCAACGCTGCGGGCGACCTGATCAACGGCAACGAGGGCCAGGACGACATCGTCGGCGGCACGGTTCAGGCTGCCGTCTCCGACGGGGCCGACACGATCGCGGGTGACGCTGCAGCCGATGTCGTGACCGGTGACAATGCCACGATCACGCGGCCGCTCGATGCTCTCGGCCGCTGGATCCATGACAACCGGTCGAATGGGGCAAGCGACATCGTCCGCCGGGCGGTGACGCTCTACGACGTCGCCACGACAACCTCGACGCTTGCTTCCGGCTTGAGCGACGGTGACACGATCGACGGCAACGACGGCGCTGACCAGCTCTTCGGGCAGGGCGGCAACGACACGGTCAACGGCGGCAACGACGACGACTACGTCGAAGGAAATGCCGGCAACGACACGTTGAACGGCAACGCGGGTCGCGACGACATCATCGGCGGCGGCTCGGCGAGCAACGGTGTCATCTCGCCGACCAGCGACGGCAACACGCTGCTCGACGGCGCTGACACGATCCACGGTAACGAGTCGGGCGATGCGATCGCGGGCGACAACGCCCGGATTACGAGGAACCCGGCCGCGAACGCCGCCGGTCTCTGGCAGACGGACCCGAACACGGCCGTTGACGCCGCGAGTGACCGCGATCCAGTGCGGTTCGTGCAGCAGTTCGACCTCGACAAGGTCGGGTCTGTAACTCCCGCAGCGTCGACGAACGCCGGAGACAACCTCTTTGGCGACGACGGGCGCGATATCATGGTCGGCCAGGGCGGCGACGACACGATGTCGGGCGGCGACGGCGTTGACTACATGAACGGCAACGTCGGCGCCGACACGATGACCGGCGATGGCGGCGAGGACGACATGATCGGCGGTTCCTCGTCCGGCAACGGCCTCGTCACGGATGTGCTCCCGGTCGCGCAGCGTGGCACGTACTCGAGCCCGCGCGACCTGCGCGACTCGGGCGACACGATGTCCGGCAACGTCGAGGACGACGCGATGGTCGGCGACAACGCCTCCGTGGCTCGCCCTGAGCGCGTTGCGGGCACCGGTCTCTGGTGGCGGCTCACGAACGCGAACTTCGACCTCGCACGCCGCATCGTCACGATGGAGCAGACGCCCGAGGCGGCCGGCGCCTTCGGCAACGACACGATGTCGGGCGGTGACGGCCAGGACGACGTGTACGGCCAACTCGGCAACGACACGATGTCGGGCAACGAGGGCGAGGATGCGATGGTCGGCGACCTCGGGCTGATCACGAACAACCTGATCGGGGCCGACGACGGCCTGGCCGATCCGGGCAACCAGCAGGTGGTCGCTCCAAGCGCCCCGTTCTTCGATCCCGGCGAGACGATCTTCGCTACCGGCTCGCTGAACCGGAAGGTCGAGCTCTACTCGTTCAACTCACTGCTGCCGAACGTCGGCGCCGGCAACGACACGATGTTCGGCGGCGACGGTCACGACTCGATGCACGGCGGCCCGGGTGCCGACGTGATGGACGGGAACGCCGGTGACGACTACATGTTCGGTGGCGACTCGCCACTCGTGACCTTCCCGATCGCGACCTACAGTCCAGTCGGCGCGGATGCGATGTGGGGCGGGCCGGGCCACGACACGATGTTCGGCGGCCACGGTGTCGACTACATCGACGTGCTCCCGCGGCCGTCGTTCGTCGACAAGAAGGGGACGTTCCCGCGTGACCCACAGGGCTGGTTCGATGCAGTGGTTACCGATCCGGTGCAAGCGGACGGTCATGCGGGCGCCTACAGCGGATCGGACATCATGTACGGCGGCTGGGATCAGGACTGGATGCAGCTCGACATCTCCGGTCCGGGGCCGCCTCCAGGTGACCGTGCCCTCGACTGGAACGGGGGCTTCAACGCCTACTACAGATGCGATCCAAGCTACGGCGACTGGGGCGTCACGCGGCAGCACAGCCCATCGATCCAGGCGTTCCTGCAGCAGCTCGCGTTCGGCATGGGAGCCGTCGGCACCTCGACGCCCGGCACCTCTGGGTACGACGAGACCGCCATGGTCTTCCCGGGCGATCAGGGCAACGCCAACCCCGTGAACCCGGACAACCCGGCGCACTTCACGTGTGGTGTCCCGCATACCTAAGCGAATTGGCTAAGGTGCGCTCCGTCTAATGGCGGAGCGCACCTTCCTTTTCACCTCGGAGTCGGTTACTGAGGGGCACCCAGACAAGATCGCCGACCAGATCTCGGACGCTGTCCTCGACGCTGCGCTCACGAACGACCCGATGAGCCGCGTCGCCTGCGAGACGCTGATCACCACGGGCCTCGTGGTCGTCGCCGGCGAGATGACGACCGCGGAGTACATCGACATCCCGCGTCTCGTGCGCGAGACGGTGAAGGGCATTGGCTATACGCGCGCCAAGTACGGCTTCGACGCCGAGACGTGCGGTGTGATCGTGGCAATCGACGAGCAGTCGCCCGACATCGCGCAGGGCGTCGATAACGCGTACGAGGTGCAGCACGATCCGGGCGACGACGATCCGCTGGACAAGGTCGGCGCCGGTGACCAGGGGATGATGTTCGGTTACGCCTCGAACGAGACTCGTGAGCTGATGCCGCTGCCGATCATGCTGGCGCACCGCATCACGAAGCGGCTCTCCGAGGTGCGCAAGGCCGACGTGCTCCCGTACCTGCGGCCGGACGGCAAGGCGCAGGTCTCGGTGCGCTACGAGGTCGACGCCGACGGCCGCCAGAGGCCGATCGAGATCGAGCGCGTCCTGATCTCGACACAGCACCGCGAGGGCCTCGACCCGGAAGCGATGATCAAGCCCGACCTGATCGAACAGGTGCTGCGGCCGATCCTTCCGAAGGATTTGTACGACGAGAAGCGCCTCGACGATCCGAGCTTCGTCTACGTCAACCCGACCGGCAAGTTCGTGATCGGCGGCCCGATGGGCGACACCGGTCTCACCGGCCGCAAGATCATCGTCGACACGTACGGGGGCGCAGCGCCCCACGGCGGCGGCGCGTTCTCGGGCAAGGATCCGACGAAGGTCGACCGCTCCGCAGCGTATGCGGCGCGCTACGTGGCGAAGAACGTCGTCGCCGCGGGGCTCGCAGACCGCTGCCAGGTACAGGTCGCCTACGCGATCGGCGTTGCGCATCCATTCTCGATCCTCGTCGAGACGTTCGGCACGGAGAACCTGCCGGTGACGCGCATCGAAGAGCTCGTCCGCGAGCACTTCGACCTGCGCCCGGCCGCGATCCTGCGCGACCTCGACCTGCGTCGGCCGATCTACCAGAAGACCGCCGCGTACGGCCACTTCGGCCGCGACGACCACGACTTCACGTGGGAGCGCACCGACAAGGCCGACGCGCTGCGCAGCGCAGCCGGTCTGGCTGCGGCTACGGCTTAGATCCGAACCTGGTTCGCTCTTTAACCAGGTTCGAGAGTTTCGGCCCTTGGCCGAACCTGATTCGGTGTCAGCCGAACCAGATTCGAGTGTTTCGAGCCTGCACCCCGAGCGCGGAAACTCGTGAACCTGGTTCAGAGAGCGAACCAGGTTCTTCTATGTATGGGCTGCGGCTGGCGTGCGGCTCTCGCGTCTGACGAACAACCCGGCGGCGGCTTTTTCGCCGATCGCCTTCTCGCCGCCGTTGATCGTGACGCGGAACTGGCCCGCGGCCGGCTCTGCCGCGCGCAGCTCGAGTGACGTGCCGGGGACGAGCCCCTCGTCGTAGAACCAGTGCAGGAGGTCGCCGTCGTGCTCGGCGAGGCGCACGATCGTCGCGTGCTGGCCCGGCTCGAGATCCGACAACGGCTGGAGCTCGCGGTTTTCTGCCTGCTCGAAGTCAGGGTCGACCGGCCAGCCGTGCGGGCAGCGTTGCGGGTGACCGAGTTTCTCCTCGATCCGCTCGACCATGTCGTCGCTGAACGTCCCGCCGAGGTCGTCTGCGTGCACGTGCGCTTCCGCCGCGGTGTAGCCCATGAAGTCGGTGAGCAGCCGCTCGATGATCCGGTGCTTGCGCACGACCTTGCGCGCGCGATCGGTGCCGGTGGGGGTGAGGATCGCTTCCTTGTGCTCGCCGCGCTCGACGAGCCCCTCGGCCTCGAGCCGCTTCAGCATCTCCCCGGCCGACGCCCGCGAGACGCCGAGCATCTCGGCGACGCGCGAGGCGATCGTCTGGGACGAGCCCGCCGGCGCGGGGCGATATTCGCCGATCGGAAACGCCAGGAAATAGATCGTCTCCAGGTAATCGTCGATCCCGTGACTGGTCGCCATCCGGCGATCGTAGCCACGGCGCCTGTAAGGTATGCCTTACAACGGACGCATGAGCACCACGCAGACCCTCATCCTCGGCGCGATCGCCGGCTTCACGATTTTCCTGAGCCTCCCGATGGCCCGCATGCGGAACCTCACGCCCGGTGTCGGGGTCGCGCTGAATGCCGTCGCGACCGGCATCCTCATCTTCCTCTTCTGGGACGTCGTCTCGCACGGCGTCGCGCCGGTCGACGTGCACCTCGAGGCCCATCACTGGGCGTCGTTCGCAGGCTATGCCGCGCTGCTCTCAGGTGGGTTTGCAGCCGGGATGATGAGCCTCGTCTACTACGACGGCTGGCTCAAAAACAAGCGTTCGACGCCGCTCGTTGGCCCCGGCGCCGCGGCCGTCGACGAGTTCGAGCACCGCTCATGGTTCGAGACGCTCACGCCCGGCCGGCGGCTCTCGTTGCTGATCGCCACCGGCATTGGCCTGCACAACTTCGGTGAGGGCCTCGCGATCGGCCAATCCGCCGCAACCGGTGCGGTCAGCCTCGCGCTCGTTCTGATCATCGGCTTCGGCCTCCACAATGCGACGGAGGGCTTCGGCATCATCGGCCCGATGTCCGGTGAGGCGGAGGTTCCGAGCTGGGGCTTCCTCGGGCTGATGGGCCTGATCGGCGGTGGCCCGACCTTCCTCGGCACCGTGATCGGCCAGGCGTGGGTCAGCCCCGCGCTCGAGGTCGCGTTCTTCGCGGTCGCGGGCGGCTCGATCCTCTACGTCGTCATCCAGCTGCTCGAGGTGTGCCGCCGCCAGGCGATGCCCGTCCTCGTCGGGTGGATGCTGCTGCTCGGGTTGCTGCTCGGGTTCGGGACCGACTGGGTCCTCGTAGCCGC
>JAOPYY010000206.1 GCA_025964395.1 Actinomycetes bacterium
CCGAGAACGGCGGCGTCCCGTTTCTCGCCCACACCTACTGGAGCGGACTTCGCACGGAGCAGTGGTGGGACTGTCCCGGCCTCTACGGGATCGAGGTCTGGAACTCGGGCTGCGAGCTCGAGCTCGGACGCGGCGACTCGTCTATCCACTGGGACGAAGCGCTCGAGCACGGACGCCCCTTCTTTGCGCTCGCGACGGACGATTCGCACCACCCGGGCTACGACAGCGGCTTCGCGTGGACCTGGGTACGCGCGAAGGAGAAGACGCAGGAGGCGGTGCTCGACGCGCTGCGAGCCGGCCTGTTCTACGGCTCGACCGGCCCGGAGATCCGTGACGTCGAGGTGAGCGAGGGCGAGGTCGTCGTCCGCTGCAGTCCCGCGGAGGCGGTGACGCTCTACTCCGGACGCTGGCGTGGTGCGCGCGCGAACGCAGGCCGGCTCGGGTATCCGAACCACTCGGAGGTCATCGAGCGCAATGACGACGGCCTGATCACGGCGGCGCGTCTCTTCCGTCCGCACGAGGCGCCGTACGGACGGGTCGAGGTGCTCGACCGCAACGGCCATAAGGCATGGAGCAACCCGCTATGGGTCGCATAGAAGCGCTCGACGGGACGCGGTTCGACCTGCTCGTGATCGGCGGCGGGATCATCGGCGCCGGGATCGCGGAGGCGGCGACCGCGCACGGGCTGAAGGTCGCGCTCGTCGAGCGCGGCGACTTCGCCTCGGCGACCTCGTCCGCGTCGTCGAAGCTGATCCACGGCGGCCTTCGCTATCTGCAGATGGGCGACATCCGCCTCGTGCGGGAGGCGCACCAGGAACGGCGCGCGCTGATGTCGGTCGTCGCACCGCACCTTGTGCACCGGCTGCCGTTCGTGTTCCCGCTCTACGACAACGGCCCGCACCGCCCGTGGTTCGTGCGTACCGGCGTGCTCCTCTACTCCGCGCTAGCGCGGGCCAAGCTGAACGGCCGGGTCAGCGAACAGCGCGCGCTTCGACTCGTGCCGCAGCTCCGCACCGAGGGCTTGCACTCGTCGGCGCTCTACGCCGACGCGTGGACGAACGACGGCAGGCTGACGCTCGCGAACATCCGAGCAGCCGCCGACCGGGGCGCCGCGGTTCTCAACTACGCCGAGGTGACGGCGATCCACGCCGACGGAGCCGACGTGCTCGTCGACGGCGAGACGATCCGCGTGCAGGCCGGTGCGATCGTCAACGCGACCGGGCCGTGGCTCGATCGGGTGCGCCGCCTCGAGGATCCCGACGCCGCGCCGTCGATCCGCCTCAGCAAGGGCGTGCATGTGATCGCGGACGGCGGCGAGGATTGGAGCGCCGCCGTGACGATCCCGCACGACAAGGTGCGCGTCAGCTTCGCGATCCCGTGGGAAGGCAAGCTGCTCCTCGGAACAACCGACACGCTGCATGACGGCGAGCCCGAGGACGCACGGGTCACCGACGACGACGTGCGCACGATCCTCGAGGAAGCCGCCGTCGCCGTGCGGGACATCGGCGAGGTACGCGCGTCGTTCTACGGGCTACGCGTGCTGCCCGGCGGTCCCGGCGCAACCGCGAACGCGCGCCGCGAGACGGTGTACACGCGCGGCGCCTACGGAATGCTCAGCGTCGCCGGCGGCAAGCTGACGACGTATCGCCGCATCGCGCTCGACGCGCTCGAGCAGCTCGGCGTCAGCAACATCGACCGAAAGCCGCGCCCGCTCCCCGGCGCAGGCGGGCTGGACAGGATCGACTGGCCCGTCGAGCTCGACCCCGCGACGCGCTTGCACCTCCTTCACCTCTACGGCTCACTCGCGCCGGAGGTGCTCGCGCCCGCCGTCGACGACCCGTCGCTCCTCGAACCGATCGTCCCCGGCCGCCCGGACATCCGCGCGCAGGAGCTCTACGCGCGCGACCACGAGTGGGCGCGCACCGACGAGGACGTCTACCGGCGCCGCACCACCGTCTGGCTCGCCGGCGCGGAACCCGACGACGCGGAACCTGGTTCGCTCTTCAAACCAGGTTCCTGAGTTTCAAGTCGCCCGGCGCTCCCGAGCAAACTCTTCAACCTGGTTTGGAAGGCGAACCAGGTTGAGTCTTCAGGCGTTCCATAATGCGGAACGAACGCGCCACATTTTCGGTCTAGGATCGGCGCATGCCTCCGAGGTACACGCGGCTGACCCAGCCGCTCGTTCGTGACAACGGAGAGCTGAGGACCGCCACCTGGGACGAGGCGCTCGACCGCGCCGCCGCCGGCTTCCGCCGCGCGATCGTCCAGGGGAAGATGACGGGTCTCTTCAGCTGCTCCAAGGCCACGAACGAGTTGAACTTCGCAGCTCAGAAGTTCGGCCGGGGCGCTCTCCGCACCAACAACATCGACAGCTGTAACAGCACCTGACACGCACCTAGCGTCGTCGGTCTGGCGACGGTGTTTGGTGCCGGCGGTGGAACCAGCTCCTACGAAGAGCTGCGCGAGACCGCGGACCTGATCATCCTCTGGGGTTCGAACGCGCGCGATGCGCATCCGATCTTCTTCCACCACCTGCTGAAGGCTGTGCATCGCGGCGCGAAGCTCTATGTCGTCGACCCGCGCCGCACCGCGTCCGCGCAATGGGCCGACCTGTGGCTCGGGCTCGACGTCGGCACCGACATCCCGCTCGCGAACGCCATCGCGCGCGAGGTGATCACCGCCGGGCTCGTGAACGAGGAGTTCGTCGCGCGCGCGACGACCTGCTACGACGCGTACCGCGAGTCGGTCGAGCCGTGGACGCTCGACGAAGCAGAGCGCGTGACCGGCGTGCCTGCCGACGCGATCCGCGAGCTCGCGCACGCCTGGGGCAACTCGAGGTACCCGCAGATGTGCTGGACGCTCGGGATCACCGAGCACCACAACGCAGTCGACAACGTGCTCGCACTGATCAACCTCTCGCTCCTCGTCGGCGGCGTCGGCCGCCATGGCACCGGGCTGCAGCCGCTGCGCGGACAGAACAACGTGCAGGGCGGCGGCGACATGGGCGCGATCCCGAACAAGCTGCCCGGCTTCCAGGACGTCGAGGACGACGCGCTGCGCGCGAAGTTCGACGCGGCCTGGGGGGTGACGATTCCCCCGAAGTACGGGCTGCACATGACCGATATGTTCGAGGCGATCGAGGAGGGTACGTTCAGCGCGCTCTATGTGATCGGTGAGAATCCCGCACAGTCGGAAGCCGACCAGACCCGCGCGCGCAAACTGCTCTCGAGCCTCGACTGCCTCGTCGTGCAGGACATCTTCCGCACGAAGACGGCGGAGATGGCGGACGTCGTCCTCCCCGCTTCCGCCTCGTGGGCCGAAACGGAAGGGACGGTCACCTCGAGCGAGCGGCGCGTCCAACGTGTGCGCAAGGCCCTCGAGCCGCCGGGTGACGCGCGTGACGATGTCGCGATCGTCTACGAGCTTGCACAGCGGCTGGGCGTCGACCTCGGCAGCCCGCGCCCAGAGGACGTCTGGAACGAGGTGCGTACGCTCTCGCCGATGCACGCGGGGATGTCATACAAGCGGCTCGAAGAGCTCGGCGGGATCCAGTGGCCGTGCTGGGACGAAACGCACCCCGGCGACCAGTTCCTGCACGGGCGGCTCTGGGACAACGTCGTCAAGAACCCCGCGCCGTTCACGCCGGTGAAGCACTCGCCGCCGGTGGACGTGCTCGACGCGGAGTTCCCGCTGCGGCTGACGACCGGCCGCCGGCTCGAGTCGTTCAACACGGGTGTGCAGACCGGCGGCTTCTCGTCGCCCCTGCACGTCGGCGGCGAGGCGCTGCTCGTCTCGCCGGAGGACGGCGCGCGCTACGGCCTGCGCGACGGCGGGCGCGCGCTCGTCACGTCGCGGCGCGGCGCGGTTGAGGCGCCCGTTGCGTTCGACAACAACCTCCGCCCCGGTCTCGCGTTCATGAGCCTGCACTTCCCCGACCTCGTCGAGGTCAACGTCCTGACGATCGACGCAACCGACCCGAAGAGCGGCACGGCGGAGTTCAAGGCGACGGCGATCCGGGTGGAAGCGATTGCCTGACCTCCGGCTCCTGAATGCCGAGCCGAGCGACGCCGAGCGGATTGCGATCGACGCAGTACTGGGCGCCGGAAACGGTGCGAACAACCGCACGGCTCGCGACGACCGCACGAAGCGTCACCTGTTGCTGCCCGCGTTGCGCGCCGCCCAGCAGCGCGTCGGCTGGGTGAGCGAGGGCGCGCTCGGCTACGCCTCGCGCCGTCTCGCGGTGCCGCCCGCGGAGGCGTACGGCGTCGCGAGCTTCTACGCGCTGATCGCGCTCGAGGAACAGCCGGCAGACGTGACGCACGTCTGCACCGACCTCTCGTGCATGTTGAAGGGCGCGACCGTGCCCGAGGGCGCGCATCCGTCGCCGTGCCTCGGCCTGTGCGAGCGCGCGCCTGCGTCCTACCGCACGATCGCCGGCGAGCAGCCGGTCGAGGAGCAGATCCCCGCCGTCGGCCCGCCGCTCCCGCAAGCGGGACAGTCCGGTTTGCGTTTGTTGCGGCGGATTGCCGCGGGCGTCGATCCCGAGTCGATCGACGCGTACATCCAGACGGGCGGCTTCGAGTCGCTGCGACACGCGCGGGAGCTCGGGCCTGAGGCGGTGCTGCGCGAGGTGACCGAGTCGCGCCTGCTCGGCCGCGGCGGCGCCGCGTTCCCGACCGGCGTCAAGTGGGAGGCCGTCGCGAAGCAGCAAGCGCTGCCGCACTACATCGTCTGCAACGCCGACGAGTCGGAGCCGGGGACATTCAAGGACCGCGTGCTGATGGAGCAGGATCCCTTCGCGCTGATCGAGTCGATGGCGATCGCCGCGCTTGCGACGGGCAGCAGCCACGGCTTCATCTACGTGCGCGCGGAGTATCCGCTTGCGCACCGGCGGTTGCAGAACGCAATCGACCTCGCGCGTTCGCGCGGGTTCCTCGAGGGCTTCGACATCGAGCTGCGCATCGGCGCCGGCGCGTACGTCTGCGGCGAGGAGACGGCGCTCTTCCAGTCGATCGAGGGCTTCCGCGGCGAGCCGCGCAACAAGCCGCCATTCCCGGTCGAGGTCGGACTGTTCGGGAAGCCGACGGCGGTGAACAACGTCGAGACGCTCTTCAACGTGCTCGAGGTCGTGACCGACGGCGGCGAGGCGTTCAGCGGCATCGGCACCAAGGACTCAACGGGCACGCGCCTCTTCTGCCTCTCCGGCGCCGTCGCGCGGCCGGGTCTCTACGAACTTCCCTTTGGCGCCACGCTGCGCGAACTGCTCGACCTGGCGGGCGCGGAGCGGCCGAAGGCGGTATTGCTGGGCGGCGCGGCGGGCGCGTTCGTCGGCCCGGATCTCCTTGATATACGGCTGACATATGAGGACACGCGCGAGGCCGGCGTCACGCTCGGCTCGGGCGTCGTGATCGTCTACGACGAGAGCGCCGACCTGGTGGGCGCGCTGCTCCGGATCGCGGAGTTCTTCCGCGACGAGTCGTGCGGCCAGTGCGTCCCGTGCCGCGTCGGCACGGTGCGCCAGGAGGAAGCCCTGAAACGGTTGGCCGCTGGGCGCGCGCACGAGGATGAGCTACAGACGCTCGCGGAGCTCGCGCAGGTGATGCAAGACGCGTCGATCTGCGGCCTCGGCCAGACCGCCGCGAACGCGGTAGCGTCGGCGATCGTGAACTTGAAGGTGTTCGCAGCGTGAGCGTCCTCCTCGCCGCACCGAAGAAGATGATCGAGCTGACGGTCGACGGCGAGGTCGTCCGGGTCTTCGAAGGTTCGACGATCCTCGACGCCTGCCGCATGCTCGGCAACGAGCAGCCCACTCTGTGTTACGGCGACACGCTGACACCGGTGAACGTGTGCCGCGTGTGCGTCGTCGAGGTCGAGGGCGCGCGCACGCTCGTCCCATCGTGTTCGCGCAAGGTGGAGGCGGGAATGGTCGTGCTGACAGACTCGGAGCGCGTGCGCACGAGCCGCCGCCTCGTGATGGAGCTGCTCGGCTCGTCGGTCGACCTCTCGACGGCGCCGGACGCGCTCGCCTACATCGAGCAGTACGACGCGAAACCGGATCGCTTCGGCCCGGATGCGGCGACGGTCGTGCAGGACGTGAAGGTCGACAACGACCTCTACGTGCGCGATTACTCGAAGTGCATTCTCTGTTACAAGTGCGTCTCGGCGTGCGGCGAGGATCACCAGAACACGTTCGCGATCGCCGTCGCGGGCCGCGGGTTCGATGCGCACATCTCGACGGAGCTCGACGTGACGTTGCCGGAGTCGGCGTGCGTGTACTGCGGCAACTGCATCGCCGTGTGCCCGACGGGTGCGCTGATGTCGGTGCCGGAGTACGAGAAGCGGCAGGCCGGCACGTGGGATGCGGAGAACGAGACCGTCGTGTCAACGGTGTGCCCGTACTGCGGTGTCGGATGCAACCTGGAGCTGCATGTGCAGGACAACGAGATCGTGAACGTCACGTCGCCGCACGACCATGATGTGACGGAGGGCAACCTCTGCATCAAGGGCAGGTTCGGTTACCAGTACGTGCAGAATCGCCGCTGATGCAGGTGCGCGTTCTCTACTGGCAGGAGATCCCCTCGCTGATCCGCGTCACCGCGGACGACGGGACGCAGCAGTCGCGCCAGCTCCCGGACTGGTTCCAGCAGGCGATCGACCGTGTCGCAATGGAGCAGGGTCTGGTCGGCAGCGACGCGTACCTCGAGCAGTTCGCCTGGCGCGACCTGGCGCAGCGCGACGGTGCGCCGAACGACGTGCTCGATGCGGTCGAGGCGGAGCTCGTCGCGACGCGCGACAGCTGAACTGCGCGATGAACTCAGTGCAGCCGGTTGGCGAGCTCGGTGCGCGAGCGAACGCCGAGCTTGGCGTAGATGTGCGTGAGGTGACTCGCCACCGTTCGCTCGCCGAGGAACAGCGCAGCGGCGACTTCGCGGTTCGTTTGCCCCTCCGCCACGAGGGCGGCGACGCGGCGCTCCGCGGCGGTCAGGCCCTCCTCACGGCTGCGCCCGCCGATGCTGCCGAGCTCGGCACGCGCCCTCTCGATCCACGTCGCCGCTTCGAGCTCCTCGAAACCGCTCAGCGCTGCAGCGATCGCGTCGCGAGCCGCACGCTTCTGACGTCCCCGCCTGCGGACGATGCCAAGGGCGAGCAGCGCGCGGGCCCGACCGTAGGGGTCACCGACGGCCTCGTGCTGGGCAACTGCCTGAGCCAGCACGGCGTCGGCCTCACCGAGGGCCCCCTGGGCCGCGGCCGCGAGACCGCGGCAGCGCGTGACGTGCGCGAGCACCCACTCGCGGCCGACCCGAGCCGCATCTGCCTCCCAGGCGTCGATGAGGCGAATCGCGTCGTCCGTTCGTCCGCGCTCGAGGAGCAACTCGGCGTAGTCGGAGCTCCACCAGCGGACGCTCGGCTCACCCCACACGAGCTCCGCGGCCCGCTTCTCGGCCTTGTCGAGCCACTCCGCGGCCGCCGTCGCGTCTCCGCTCCACAGCGCGACGAGTCCCAGGATCCCCATGTGCTGCGGGGGATGAAGCCCTAACCGCTCCTCAGCTAGCTCGAGCGCTCGTTCCGAATGCCGGCGGGCGGTGTCCAGTTCGCCGCGATGAACGGCGATGATCGCGATCGGAAGGTGGTCCTGCGGCACCTCGAGCCCGTACTGGATCGAGATGTCGTGTGCGGCAGCAGCGTGCGCGGCTGCAAGCGCCCAACGCCCCGCCCAGAACTCGACCCACGAAAGGCCCCAGAGCGCGCGGGCGCCTCGCGGCTCGTCCCGCTCACGCCACTCCTCGTGCTCGCGCGCGAAGAATGCGCGGGCCGCGTCCCTCGAGGAAGACGGTGCGAGGGTGTTCGCAACGGCCAACGTCGCTTCCTGCACCAGCTGCTGGCCCCCGACGGCAGGGGCGAACTCGCGCGCCAGCGCCGGGAGATCGTTTGGCGCCTCCGCCTCCCCGGCGAACCAACCGAGGATGGCCTGAACTGCTCGAGCACGCGTCCGAAGCACATCGTCGTCCAGCTTCTCAGCGAGCTCGAGTGCTGCTCGAGCATGGTCGGGCCCGGGCCTGAAGCGTGTTGACCACGCGAGCCGACAGTGGATGTCGGACTGAAGCGCCGGGCGCGAGGCCGCCTCGCGCAGAGCTTCCTCCAGCAGCACGATTGCACTGTCCAGGCTCTCCACGTCGGCGAGGAGGACGAGCGCCTCGGCACGCAACAAACCGATGCCCGCCTCGGCCAGCAGATCGGTCACGATCGTTCGGGCGCGCGTCCACTCCCCCGCGGCGTGTTGCGCACGAGCCGCAACCAGCGCTCGTCGATGGCGTTCGCCGCTCCTGTCCAGTGGCGTCAGCCGGAGCGCGTGCTCGGCGAGCTCCGCCGCGACGGCCGACGCGCCGCGGTCGGCCGCCAGGCTCGCGGCGCCGTCGAGCACATTGGCGATCTCGTCGTCCGGCGCGTCCCCCGACAGCGCGAGGTGACGGGCACGCAGGAGCGGATCCTCGACGGCTCGTGCGATCCGACCGTGCACGCTCTGCCGCTCCTCGCCCAAGTCCAAGTAGAGGACCGACGACAGCAGCGGATGGGTGAAGCGAATCGTCCCGTTCGCGCGCTCGATCACGTGCGCGGCGACTGCCGGGTCGAGCGCGCCGGCCGCAACGCCCGCCCGCTCCAGGAGAGCTTCCGACGTCGTGCCGACCGCCGCGGCGAGCACCAGCGCCTCGCGCGTGGTAGCGGGCAGCCCGGAGATCCTCGCCCGCACGAGCTGTTCGAGCGTCGCCGGCACCGACTGAACGGGGTCGATGTCTTCGTTGAGCACGCGGACCAGTTCCAGTGCGAAGAACGGGTTTCCGCCTGACCTCTGGTGGATGCGGAGCAATGTCTGGCGCGCGAAAGCCCTTCCGAACCGGTCGCGCAGCAGCCGATGGAGTGCACCAAGGCTGAGCGGTCCGACCGGCAGCTGCCGAACGCCCTCCGGAGCCAGTGCTTGCTCGAGTCCCGACGGCTGCGCCGTGTCGTCGAGGCGCCGGGCGAGCAGCAGGCTCACGCGGTCCGCAGCGAGTCTCCGCAGCGCGAACGCGAGCGCCTGCGCTGACGAGGTGTCGAACCATTGAACATCGTCGATCGCGAGGAGCACTGGAGTCTCCTCCGCGAGCAGCTGCAATGCAGTGCGAATCGCCATCCCGAGCGCGCGCGGATCGATCCGGTCCCCCGCCGCCTCTTCACGGAGAAGCGCGACTTCGAGCGCGCGCCGTCTCGGCGCTGACAGCGCAGGCAGCACGTCGTCGAGGACGTCCTCGAATAGATCTCCGAGACCCAGGTGAGCCAGGCTGCGCTCGGCCTCGGTCGGCTGTGACACGAGGACACGCGATCCCCCGGCGCGCCCATGCTCGACGCCCGCACGCCAGAGCGTCGACTTCCCGATACCGGCCTCGCCCTCGAGCACGAGTGCGGCGAGTCCGCCCTCCCCGTCGTCGATGAATGCGTGGAGGGAGGCGAGTTCCTCTTCCCTGCTGACAAGCTCGAACACGGGCCTCCTCACGAGCGATCGTGACAGACGCCGTGTGAGGAAAGCAACCTTGAGCTACAGCGGGAGCCCTTCGGCGAGCGATGAGATCGCGTAGTCGGCGCCGGCCTCGCGCAGTTGGTCTGCCGTGAAGTGGTACGCGCCGACGCCCACGCAGGCGATGCCGGCTGCGTGGGCTCCTTCGACGTCGTGGGGTGTGTCCCCGACGACGAGCGCTTGGGCGGCAGCTACCTCTTCGCCGTAGACCAATGAGGCGCGCTTGAGGGCGATCTTCGTCAGTTCGCCTCGGTCGCTCGCGTCCGAGCCGTAGCCGCCGAACGAGAAGAAGCGGTTCAGCCGCGCGCGATGGAGCTTGATGTGCGCAGCGGCCTCCACGTTTCCCGTCACCAGACCCAACAGATAACCGCCCACGAGCAGCTTCTGCAGGAGCTCTTCTACGCCCGGCATCACCCGGTAGTCCTTGGACTCCTCAACCGTTGTGTGCAAATAGTTGAGCCGCCGCTCGAGTAGCCGGGCGAACTCTTTCCGCTCGGGCTCGCGTTTCAGCACCGCCTCGAATGTCTTGCGTCCGACGTCGGGATCGGTCATCCCCGCGTCCGTGAACTGCCCGATGTCAGCCGGGATTCCGTAGAGCTCGTTGAACGCGAGCCGCCACGACTCGGCGCCCGCGCCGCCCGTCGTGATCAGCGTGCCGTCGATGTCGAACAGAATCGCTACGCGCTCGCCGGCCATCAAAGCGGCTCCGCGTGCTGCACGTACCCGCCGTCTACGTAGTACGTCGATCCGGTCACATACGACGCACGGTCTGACGCGAGGAACAGTACGACCTCCGCAACCTCGCTGGGCTCGCCCGGACGCCGCAGCGGCACGATCCGTTGCAGCTCCTTCACCTTCGCGGGATCGGCGAGCGTCGCCGCGTTGATCGGCGTCGCGATCGCCCCCGGCGCGACGTTGTTGACGCGTATTCCGTAGCCGGCGAGCTCGAGTGACGCATTTCGCATGAGCATTCGCAACCCTCCCTTCGCCGCGACATACGGCGTCGATCCAGGAAACGGAAAGTCCTCGTGGATCGAGGAGATGTTGACGATCGAGCCGCCCCCTTGCTGCATACGCCGTGCCGCCGCTTGCAAGCACAGGAACGGCCCTTTCAGATCGACGGCGATCGTGCGATCCCAGTTTGACTCGTCGGTCTCCAGGAACGACTGCGTCGCCTCGATGCCGGCGTTGTTGACGAGGATGTCCAGACGCCCGAACGTCTCGACGGTTGTCGCAACAAGCGACTCGACCGCACTCGCCTCCGAGATGTCTCCCTCGAGCGCGAGGGCACGGCCGCCTGCGGCCTCGATCTCTCCGACCAGGCGGTGCGCGGCATCCGCATGCGCGAAGTAGTTGATCGCGACGGCAGCGCCGTGCCGGGCGAAGAGCTCCGCAATCGCATAGCCGATCCCGCTGCTCGCGCCGGTGACGATCGCGACCTTGCCGGCAAGGTCGCCTGAGCTCGCAGCTGACATATGCACATTCTCCGCGACCGAGGGCCCGGTCCGACCGGTAACCGGTCGAACCGGGCCTAGATGCCGAGCCGCTAGCCGAGCGGCAGCGCGGCTGTGTGCTCGATCTGAACCGACTTGAGCTGGTTCGGATCGAGGCCGAGGAGGTCGAGGATCGTCGGAGCGATCTGCGTGGTCTCCACCGGCGTGTCGTTGCTGCCCGTGTTCGCGACCGGGACGCCGCTCACGACGAGTGCCACGTGGCGATCGGCGGGGTTGTCGCCACCGTGCTCGGCGATCTTCGCCTTCTTACCCGTGTATACAGATCCGATCTGCGCGATGCCGAGCACATCGGGTGCGCGGACGTCGCCGGCCGGGACGCCGAAGTACGCCGCGGCCGCGGCGCCGGCATACGCCGCGCGGAGGCCTGATGCGGTGTACGCCTTCGGGTTGCCGTCGATGTCGTTGCCCACTCCGTCGTGGTTCAGGAGGTAGTCCCTCGCGAACGACGTCGCGGCGGCGGACCGGTCGTTGAGCCAGATCAGCATGCCGTCGTCGTCGATCGCGAACGCGACCAGCGGGCCCGCGCCCGGGTGCGCCGCCTGCCACGCCGCGTCGAGGCCGTCGAGGATCGGCCCGTCGGGGATACGCGTGAGTTGGGCCGGATTCGTCGGCGACTGGCCGTGCTTCGCCGAGAGGATGATCACCGTGTCGCGGGTGAGCTGGCGCTCGTTGATCGCACGCGTCATGTCACCCACCTTGGCGTCGATGTATGCCAGCGCGCGCTGCAGCAGCGGGGCCGGCGTTCCGTCGGCGAGATACCCGCCCGTGAGGTCGTTCGAGGTCGGGAGCTTTTCCGCCGTCGAGACGGTTTGGAAGTTCATCCCGAAGATCGCCGGAGTGCCGACCTTGTTCGTTCCACTATGGTCGTAGCCGTTGATCTCGTTGATCACGGCCTGCACCTTGTAGCTGTCGTACTGCATCGTGAGCGCGTTGTCCGTCGTCCAATCGTTCGAGGAGCCGGCGGTCGGCGCGTCACTGTTGATCTCCGGTGTGAACAGGTCCTGGATGCCTGTGCCCGACGGGCCGTTCAGCACCTCGTACGCCGCGTGCTTGTCCGACCAGGCGGTGCGCAGGCCGGCGGCGCGGGCGACCTCGAAGATCGTGTTCACCTTGATGTAGGAGTGCGGATAGACAGGCTGGCACGTCGTCGCGTCGACCGGCAGTTGCGCCGGGTCGAGCAGCGAGGTCGCGTTGCCGGTCAACCGGAGGATCGAGTCCGGCAGGCCGCTCAGGCCCTGGCCCGAATCCAGCGCATGCTGGTCCCTCGCAGCCTGCTCGAAGTAGGTGACTTCCGCACCCGGCGCGGGGCCTGTGCAGTTCGTCGTGCCTGCCGGGAACATCGAGTGATTGAACGAGTCGTCGTAATAGATGCCGGTGCTCTTCGGATTGCCACCCGTCACCTGGCCGACCATGCCGGGGAACGAGTCCGAGGGAAATGGTGTGCGTGCGTTCGCGAAGGACGTTCCGTTGCGCACGAGCTTCGCCAGGGCCGATGACGGGTGGCGGTCGGCGTACCACGCGAGGTCGGACTGGTGAAGCCCGTCCACCGAAAGCAGCAACACGTGGTTCGCAAGATGGTGGTCGGCGCGCGCCCCGTTCAACGACGCGATGCCTGCGGCGGCGGCCACGGCAACGATTGCCGCACCCGCTGCGGCCAAGACGAGAAACCGTTTCACGTTGACTCCCCTCTGTCTGCGGTGATGGCCTGCCGCGTCGCCGACTATTCCGGCGGCTCGTGCGGCGGTGGGTAGACAGATGGTTGAGACCGCGTGTCGTTCTTGACCTAGACGGTTGATGCCACGCTTACGCCCGCCTGGGAACGGCCCAGACGCGGCGCATGACGCCCGCCTCGCCCTCGGTCAGGCGTACCGCCTGCCCTGCGGGCGATTCGACCGTCCTGCTTGATCTGGATCCGCCCCCAGACCCACGCCGCGTGGCATCAACCATCTAGGGCCTGGCCGACAGGCGCGCGACCCCGCGGACCGAGCCGGCCGTGACGATCGCCTGCGTGCTGCCTCGCTTCAGGTAGCGATCGAGGAATGCAGTCGTCACGCGTTCGACGACGCCGAGCTGTGGTTCCTGGGAGGTGTACGGCCCTAGGTGACCGGCTCCGGGGAGCGTGAGCAGGAACTTGGGCCGGCGCGCTGCGTCGTAGAAGTCGTACGTATACGACGGCGAATTGATCCTGTCGGCGGTGCCTTGCGCCGCGAAGAGTGGCACGCCCGTCTTCGGAAACCGAAATGGATCGCCGGGCAGCCGCGCGCCGGAGAGGATCACCGCTGCATCGATGCGGGCGTCGCGGTAGGGCGGGTCGTACGTCGCAGCGAACGCGGTCTCGCCTCCGTCGGACTGTCCCGCGACCGCGATGTGCGATCCATCGATGAGACCGTGCAGCGGATTGCCGGGCGATGCGCTCGCGGCGAGCAACTGCGAGATCACAAAGCTCAGGTCACGCGGTTGGTTGACGATGTCCGATTCGTTCGGACCGCCGGCCGCGTACCTGTTCCCGAGCGGGAACAGCGGCGCGGCGACGACATACCCCGCACGCACCCAGGCTTGCAAGAGCTGCGCGTAGATGCCCGGCGTGACCGCATAGCCATGGCCGAAGACGATGAGGGGCCACGGCCCGGTCCCGGAGGCTGGGACGCGCACATAGGTCGTGACCGGCCTCGGCGTCTGACGGCCATTCGGCAAACGGATCGTTCGGGATCGATCGACGAGATGGAGCACCCGGACCGCCGTTGAGCTTCCGGGGGCCGCCGGCGAGAGCGCGCCCCCAAGGGCGACGAGTGCAACGAGTGCGAGGCACAACGAGACCTTCAGCTTCACGTGGCCAGCTTGCCAGGCGCCCGTGGCATTCAGAAGACCTTCAGAAAGCGCGTGCTTGGCTATCGAAGTGATCGAAGCGCGTGGGCTCACCAAGGACTACGAGGACAAGCGCGCTGTCGACGACCTCTCGTTCGACGTCCACCCCGGAATCGTGACCGGTTTCCTCGGTCCGAACGGGTCCGGGAAGTCGACGACGATGCGGCTGATCCTCGGTCTCGACCGGCCAACGAAGGGCAACGTCACCGTCAACGGCAAGCACTACCGCGACCATCCCGCGCCGCTGCACGAAGTGGGCGCCCTGCTCGAGGCGCGGTCGGTGCACACCGGTCGCTCGGCGCGCAACCACCTGCTCGCGCTGGCGCAGACGCACGGCATCCCGCGCGGTCGCGTCGACGAGCTCATCGACGTCGTCGGCCTGCACGACGTCGCGAAGAAGCGCGCCGGCAAGTTCTCACTCGGCATGGGCCAGCGTCTCGGGATCGCGACCGCGCTGCTCGGCGATCCGCAGACGGTGATGCTCGACGAGCCCGTCAATGGGCTCGATCCCGAGGGGATCCACTGGATTCGCAACCTGCTGAAGAGCCTCGCCACCGAAGGGCGCACCGTCTTCGTCTCATCGCACCTGATGAGCGAGATGTCGCTGACCGCGGACCACCTGATCGTGATCGGCCGCGGGAAGCTGATCGCCGACACGAGCGTCGCCGACTTCGTCGCCGGCGCGTCGAAGCAACTCGTCCACGTGCGCACCCCGCAGGAGGCCGCACTGCGCGAGATCCTCTCCGGCCTCGGCGCCACGCTTCACACCACGGATGAGGGCCTGCTCGAGGTGAGCGGCCTGACCGCCGAGCAGATCGGCGAGGCCGCGGCCGCACAGAAGATCGTGCTCCACGAACTGACGCCGCACCAGGCCTCGCTCGAGGAAGCGTTCATGGATCTGACCCGCGGCGAGCTCGAGTTCGCGGCCGCCGGCGAGGAGGCCGCATGAGCGCAGTCGCGATCCCCGGCACCACCTTCCGCGGCAAGGTCACGCAGGCTCGCGTGATCCCCTCCGAGTGGACGAAGCTGCGCAGCGTCCGCTCGACGCGCTGGTCGCTCCTGGTCGCGACCGTCCTCACGATCGGCTTCCCGATCCTTGCGGCGAGCGTGATCTCGTCGCACTGGGGTCATCAGAGCCCCGAGGAGCGCGCCAACTTCAACCCGCTCGATCCCGCGCTCATCGGGTCGCAGATCGCCCAGCTCGCGATCGGCATCCTTGGCGTCCTCGTGATCACCGCGGAGTACTCGACGGGGATGATCCGCGCGACGTTCACCGCCGTCCCGAGGCGTCTGCCGGTGCTCTGGGCGAAGGCAACCGTGTTTGCCGTCGTGACGTTCGTGCTCATGCTGCCGTCAGTGCTGATCGCGTTCTTCGCGAGCCAGTCGATCCTGTCGCGCCACCACGCGAACATCGCCTGGTCGCATCCCGGCGTCGCGCGTGCGGTCATCGGCGCAGCCCTCTATCTCACCGTGATCGCCGTCCTGTCGCTGGGCCTCGGCACGATCGTCCGCAACACCGCCGGCGGCATCGCCACCTTCGCCGCGGTCTTCTTCGTCATCCCGCCGCTGATGAACGTGCTGCCGGCGAGCTGGAACGACGCGATCAGCCCGTACCTCCCCAGCAACGCTGGCCGCTCGATCATCTCGATCACGCACGACGCGCACGCTCTCGCGCCGTGGACCGGGTTCGCGCTCTTCTGCGGGTACGCGGCGATCACGCTGGTCGTCGCTGCTGTCCTACTCGTCCGCCGCGACACCTAAGGGCTACCGAACTACACCTTCAGCTAGGTGCGTTTGCTACTCGACGACGACAAGTCTCGCGCGCGGCGCCATCGAGTTTCGGACACGTTTGGCGGCGCTAGAACCGGTTACGCCGGAGATTCATGACGAGAACGCCCGTCGCGGAGCAGCGCGAGTCCGCTTCCGAGCTTGCGGAGCAGCGGGTTGCGCACACCGGGGCCCTGGCGCGGGTCGCTGCTGCGTGCGCGCGCCGTCCTTGGCGCGTGGTTGCCGGTTGGCTCTTCGTGTTCGCTCTTCTGATCGGTCTCAATGCTGCGTTTCACGGCAAGCTGATCAACGACTTCAACATCCCGGGCTCGGACACGCAGCGGGCGACGGACCTGATTACGGCGAAGTTCGGCGCCCAGAAGGGAGCAGCGCTTCGGGTCGTGGTCGCGGCTCCCGCAGGCCAGCGCCTCGACACGGCGCAGCGGGGGGCCGCTGTCCGACGGATGCTGGCCGCCGGCCACGCTTCGCAACGATCGCTCGACGATCACCCCAAGGATGTCGCGGCGATCACGAGCCCGCTTGCGCCCGGTTCGAGTCAACTCTCGAAGAGCGGCCAGGTTGCGTATTTCGACATCCAGTACGACCGCACCGGCTTCCAGCTCCCGCGCTCGGGTGTGGTAGCGGCCGAAGACCAGCTGCGCTCGATTGGTAGCGCCGCGGATCTCGCGGTCGAGTTCACCGGTGAGGCCGAGAACGCCCCGCCCACCCAGGGGCTCAGCGACCTGATCGGGCTGCTCGTCGCCTTCGTGATCCTGATGGTCCTCTTCCGGGCGCTCGTGCCGACCGCGATCCCGCTCCTCTTCGCGATCACAGCCGTCCTCGGCGCGTTCCTGATCCTCTTCCTCGCAGCCCGGCTGACGCACTTCAACACTGTTACCGAGATCCTCGTGCCGATGATCGGCCTCGGCGTCGGCATCGACTACACGCTCTTCATCGTCACCCGCTTCCGCCAGTTCCTGCACCAGGGGCTGTCGCCGCAGGATGCCGCCGCCGCTGCCGGCGCAACAGCCGGGCGTGCCGTGCTGTTCGCCGGCGTGACGGTCGCGATCTCGATCACCGGGCTGGCACTGATCGGGCTCGACTTCATCACCAAGCTCGGGATCGGCAGCGCCCTCGGCGTTCTCACCGCGGTGCTGCTCGCAACCTCACTCCTCCCCGCGGTGCTGTCGCTCCTCGGTCAGAAGATCGACCGCGGTCGGCTCGGCCTCCCGAGCGTCGATGAGTCGCGCGAGGGCCAGGCGCGCACGCCTGTCGCAGCATGGGGACGCTTCGTGAGCACACACGCAAAGGTCGTACTGCCCGTCGTGATCGTCGTCATCCTCCTCCTTGCCTCCCCGGTGCTCGCGGTCCGGCTCGGACTGGCCGACGCCGGCACGGCCCCGAAAGATCAGACCACCCGCAAGGCCTACGACCTCTTGACGACCGGCTTCGGGCCCGGCTTTACCGAGCCGATTCCGGTCGTCGTCGACATGCAGTCCGATCACGCAGCTGCGGACAAGATCGTCGCGGCGCTCAAGCAGGTACCTGGGCTCTCGCAGGTCGACAAGCCGATCTACAACGCCAAGACGCCCGCCAAGGCATCGGTCGCGATCGTCGACACATACGGGAGGTACAAGCCGCAGGACCCAAAGACCGACCAGCTCGTCACGCAACTGCGCGGAACCGTGATCCCGCACGCGCTTGCCGGATCAACCGCACACGCGTACGTCTCCGGATCGAACGCGGCTTTCACCGATATCGGCCACCGGATCTTCTCGCACGCGCCGGTGTTTCTGCTCTACATCATCGGCATCACCTTCCTGCTGCTCGCGATGGCGTTTCGCTCAGCCGTGATCGCGTTGAAGGCGGCGGTGACGACGCTGCTCTCGGCGCTCGTCGGCTTTGGCGTGCTGACGCTCGTGGTGCAGAAGGGAGTCGGCATGGGGATCATCGGGCTCGACCGCACCGGCCCGATCGAAAGCTTCGTGCCGCCGATCGCCTTCGCGATCCTCTTCGGCCTCTCGATGGACTACGAGGTCTTCCTGATGAGTCGCATCCGCGAGGAGCACGTACACGGCGAGGACACGATCGAGGCGGTCAAGGACGGCGTCGCAGGCGTCGGACGGGTGATCATCGCTGCCGCTCTGATCATGTCGTCCGTGTTCTTTTCGTTCCTGCTCGCCCCGGACCGTGTGTCGAAGGAGTTCGGCCTCCTCCTCGGTGTCGCGATCCTCACCGACGCGCTGCTGATGCGAATGACCCTGGTCCCCGCACTGCTCACCATGCTCCGCGAGCGTTCGTGGGCGATCCCCGGGTGGCTGGACAAGGCGCTCCCGAACATCACTATCGAGGCGCCCGGCGAGCGCGCCACACGCGGCACACCTAGCGAGACGGAGCTCGTTCCGACGCGCAGCACCTGATCTGCCGAGACCGAGAGCGAAGGACCAATTGCCGGGCCTTTGCTTGCTCGTCGAGATCCGATGCCTGACCACTTAGATCGGGACGCTCGCTATCGTTTTTGTAGTATCGCGACCGATGGCAGCTACCTCGATTCGCGCCACCGTCTTTCCGCGCGCCACGCCGGCGGTTGACGTCGTCCTAGCGCTCGGCGGGGCCGCGCTCATCGCGGTGGCCGCGCAGATCAGCATCTCGCTGCCGTTCACGCCCGTGCCAATCACCGGGCAGACGTTCGCGGTCGCCACGACTGCAGCGGCGCTCGGGCTCAGGACCGGCGCAGCCTCTTCGTTCCTCTATGTCGCCGCGGGGATCATCGGGCTGCCTGTCTACGCTGACGGCGGCTCGGGCTGGCACGCCGTCTCGGGTGCAACCGGCGGGTACCTGATCGGCTTCATCGTCTGCGCGCTCATCGTCGGCTGGTGTGGCGATCGCGGCTGGACGTCCAGCTTCTCCTCAACTGTCGGCGCAATGCTGCTCGGGGAGACCGTCATCTACACCTGCGGCCTGCTCTGGCTGCGTCACTCGCTGCACACGCCGCTCGAGAAGACGCTCGAGTACGGCCTCTACCCATTCGTCGTCGGCGACCTGATCAAGGTCTACGCCGCCGCGGCCGTGCTGCCGCCCGCTCACCGGTGGGTTCGCCACCTTCGCAGCGGCCACAAGGACTCTGCGTAAACTCGAAACGATGCTGATCGGAGTCCTCACCGGCGGCGGCGACTGCCCCGGCCTCAACGCAGTGATCCGCGCGGTTGCGCGGCGCTCCTGGGCGAACGATCACGAGGTGATCGGCGTGCGCGAGGGC
>JAOPYY010000256.1 GCA_025964395.1 Actinomycetes bacterium
GTCCGGAGGCTCGACTGCTCACGATCTTCACGGGCGTGCAGGAGCTGATCGCCCAGCACGCCCCGGATGCCGTCGCCCTGGAGGAGTCGTACGTCGGCGCAGACGCCCGCATCGCACTCTCCGTCGGTCAAGCCCGGGGAGCCGTGCTCGTCGCCGCGGCGTCCGTCGGCGTCGCGTGCACTGAGTACTCGCCGTCGACGGTCAAGCAGGCCGTCTGCGGCTACGGCCGGGCCGACAAGGAGCAGGTCGGAAAGATGGTGAAGGCGATCCTCGCGCTCGAGGAGGTGCCGACGCCGAACCACGCCGCGGACGCGCTCGCGGTCGCGATCTGCCATGCGCTCGCGCCGCCGCTGATGAAGCTGGTCGCATCGTGATCGCGCGGCTGCGCGGTCAGATCTCTGGACGCGCCGGGTCCGGGCTGATCCTCGACGTCAACGGCGTCGGCTACCTCGTCAACGCCACGCCGTCCGTGCACCGGCTGGGCGACGGTGAGGTGACGATCGAGGTGCACACCGTCGTGCGTGAGGACGCGTTGCAGCTCTACGGCTTCGCGACCGCGGACGAGCGCGAGCTGTTCGAGATGCTGCTCAGCGTTTCCGGTGTCGGCCCGAAGGTCGCGCTCGCGATCGTCTCCGGCTCGACGCCGGCCGAGTTGCGCCGCGCGATCGCGCGCGACGACGTGAAGCGTTTCCAGGCGATCCCCGGCATCGGTCTCAAGACCGCGCAGCGCGTCGTCCTCGAACTGAAGGCGAAGCTCGTCGGGCTCGACATCGGCGACCGGGACAACGGCGACCTGACGGCGCGCGACGCGCTCGTCGAGCTCGGCTGGTCGCTCGTCGACGCCGAGCGCGCGCTCGCGGACGTCGACTCCGACCTGCCGATCGAGGAGCAGGTGCGCCACGCCTTGAGGGCCGCCGCATGAGCCAGTTCCTCGCACCGGTACTCGCCGACGCCGAGGAGGAGCTCGAGCGCTCGCTCCGGCCGCGCACGCTCAGCGACTTCGTCGGCCAGGAGCGCGTGAAGGAGCAACTCTCGATCGCGCTCGAAGCGGCGAAGGCGCGCGGCGAAGCGCTCGACCACGTGCTGCTCGCCGGCCCGCCGGGCCTCGGCAAGACCTCACTCGCGCAGATCGTCCGCAACGAGTTGGGCGTCGGCATCCGCCAGGTCGCAGGCCCCGCGCTCGAGCGCAAGGGCGACATCGCCGCGATCCTCACGACGCTCGAGCCGCGCGACGTGCTCTTCGTCGACGAGATCCACCGCCTGAACCGCGCCGCCGAGGAGATCCTCTACCCGGCGCTCGAAGACTTCCGGCTCGACATCATCGTCGGCCAGGGACCGGCTGCGCGCACGCTGACGCTCGATCTGCCGCCGTTCACGCTGATCGGCGCGACGACACGCACCGGTCTGCTGACGACGCCGTTGCGCGACCGCTTCGGGCTGACGTTTCGCCTCGACCACTACGACGCGGTCGAGCTCGCCCGGATCGTCAGGCGCTCCGCGAGCATCCTCGGCGTTGAGATCGGCGAGGACGCGGCGCAACTCGTCGCCGGCCGTTCGCGCGGGACGCCGCGCATCGCGAACCGGATCCTGCGGCGTGTCCGCGACGTGGCCGAGGTGCGGCACGAAGGCGTCGTCACGACGGCGATCGCAGAAGAGGCGCTCACGCTGCTCGAGGTCGACAGCGCCGGGCTCGAGCGCTTCGACCGCGCGCTCCTGCGCTGCGTCGTCGAAAAGTTCGGCGGCGGTCCGGTCGGCCTGTCGACGCTGGCGGTCTCGCTCGGCGAGGAGCAGGAGACGATCGAGGACGTCTACGAGCCGTACCTGCTGCAGCTGGGCTTCCTCCAGCGCACGCCGCGCGGCCGCATGATCACGGAGCTCGGGCGCGCCCACATGGGCGCGACGCCCGATCCGAGCACCCTCTTCTGAGAGGCTTCCTGCGGGAACGGCCGACGAGTCGCCGATAATGCGGGCGATGTCCACTACTGCACCTCGTTCCGATGCGGCGGCTGCGTCAGTCGGTGCGAGCGATCTCTTCGTGCTGCGGCGCGTCTCCGGCAACCGCTTCGTGCACTTCGGCGGGAGCGGTCGCGGCTCCGGCTGGGCCGGGTTGATCGAGGTCACGACCGACGAGGAAGGCTCGCTCGGCGACGCACTGACGACGCGCAGGCCGGTGCGTCTCGCGCACGGCGGCAAGGAGCTCGTGTTCGGCCCGTACTACGCACACGCCGCCGCGTTCGTCCCCGTCACGACCGACGTCGTCGTCGTATTCGGCGGGGAGGACGAAGCGCTGATCGCGGCAACCGACGATGCGCTCCGGTCCGCGGCGACTCTCGCGGCGGACGCGGTCGAGTCCGTCACGCCTGCGAAGCAGCTTGCCGACGAGCTGGAGGAGCTCGACGCGGTGCGGGCGGCGGTCGCGGTCCCGGTCGGAACGGTCGAGGAAACGATGCGTGCGCTCGCACTCGTCGCGGCGGAGGCGCTCTCGTGCGAGGTTGGCGCCGTCTACCTCGCGGACGGCGATCGCATCGAGGTCGTGGATCGGGGCTGGGAGCTGCGTGAGCCTCCTGAGCGCGTCGCCGCGGCACTCAAGTCGGTGCTCAGCGAAGCGCGGTTCCCCTACTGTGTGCAGGACGCGAGCGTTCTGCCGCTGCCGGCGCCGCTCGACCGCGAACGTGGAATCCGCTCGTACTACCTGCTCGAGCTCACGGGCTTGAGCAAGGGCGTCTTGCTCGTCGCGCACACGGATGCTGCGCCGCGCGGGTTCACGATCCTCTGCCGCCGCCTCGCCCTGCGGCTCGCCGGCGTCGCGTCGGTCGGCCTCGGCGCCGCGCTCACGCGGGAGTGGTGTGCTGCAGAGGCTGCTCGGCTGCACGCGGAGTTCGGGAAGCTCGACGCCTGACGAAGGCGACGTCAGGCCTCGTCGTTTTGTGAGGCGAACAGCTTCCAGTGCCCCTCGGAGATAACCTCGACGGTGCCGTCGACCACTTTGATGGCCGTGTCGTCGTCGATCGCATACGCCGGATTCGACAAGCCGGATGCCCACTGTTCTGCGGCTGCCATGGTGTTCTCCGGCAGATCAGGATGATCAACATGCGGGAAGATCGAGAAGTCGACGATCCCCAGTGCTGCGTCCCCACCGTCGGGCGGATTCCAGACCTTGAAGTCCTCACCGATCCGAGGGGTCATCACCATGCTCCCGGCGCTCAACCCGACCCAGACCGCACTCAGCGAGGGCAAGAGGGCGGCCAGGCCCGACTCTCGCATGTGGTGGGCCAGGTACAGGGAGTCTCCGCCGTTCACGAGCAGGACGTCGGTCTCCTCGACCAGGGGGACCCACAGCTCTCTGTCGAGCGTGGGCAGTGCCGTGAGCTCGAGCACTGCGAGCGATTTCCACCCCAGTTCGCACATGGGGGTCGTGGCTTGTCCGGTGATGAACCGGTACGCCCCGCGAATGCCGCCCGGGGCGTGTCCGTACGAAGCGGTGGGAATGCAAAGGGCGTCGCATTCGGTGATCGGCTTGCCCAGCAGCTCGAGCATCGCATCATTGATGCTCGGGTTCTTGATGCCAGCCGAGGTGAGAAGAAACTTCACGGTGCTCCTTCGCTCGCGGTGTAGGTGGTGCGTCCTGGGTGGGGTTCCGCGGAAGCGCGGAGATCATCGTCCGGTGTGCCGCTCAATCGTCGGGTGACGGTAACGATGTACGGCGCGACCAGCAGCGCCATCACGTCGAACCACACGTAGCCGGAGGCGACACCGGACGGTGGATTGCCGTCGGGTATGCCGAGGCCGGGTAGCTCCCGCACCCAGCGCCACGTCCCGATCGCCGTCCCGTACAGCTCCAGCGCCGCGACGATGAGGAAGACGCCGGCGTAGATCGCGCGGTTGCGCCCGCGCCAGAGGAAGAGCAGGAGCATCGGTACGAGCAGTGCGCCCGCAACGTCGCGCCGCGGCAGCACGGTCAGTCCGAGGAGCCCCCAGGCGGCAGCGCCGACTGCCGCGACGGTGACGAGTGTGCGCGCGTGTCGCGCGAGCGCCGTCGCGAGCGCGAGGCCGGTCAGATAGACGAGGCCGTGCGCGGGCGGCACGAACAACGGCAGGTTGTGCAGGCGGTAGGAGTAGACGCCCCAGATCAGCGAGCCGGTCACCTCGCCGATCGTTGCGAAGGCGACGACGCCGAGCGCCTGCGCACGTCGCTCTGCGGGCACGCGGGTCAGCACCGCCGCGAGCACCACCCACGTCAGCGCGCCGAGCGCGAGCTGTTCGGGATACGAGGCGTAGTGGTCGAGCGCGAGCAGCGCGGCTAGGTACGCCGCGCCCGCGAGAGCCTGGAGGTGAGATTGGAGTTCTCGCGGGGACGGCTCAGACATAACAGTTCGCCCGGGTCGGGCACGCATTTCTGAAAGAGCAGTGCATAGCGGTGTCTACGTTCGAGCCCGACCCGGGCGAGATGCGCCGCGTCTGAGCCACCAGCCGGGAGTGCGCTAATTCCGTGTCGAGCCTCCCAGCTCGACGGACTTCGCACCGGACAGCTTCAGGAGCTCGGCCGGGCGTAACGACGCCATGTGAGAGCTCGACCCCGCGCCGACCCAGACCTCCTCGTGGGCGAAGAACGATGTGTCCATCAGGGTCTGCGTGACCGCACGCTGGGGAAACGGCGCGACTGCGCCGGGCTCGAAGCCGGTAGCGTGCACGACCTCGGCCGGCTTCGCAACCCGCACCTCCGCGGCGCCGACCGCGGCACGCACGGCGTCTTCGTCGGCCCTGCGGTCTCCCGGCACGAGCGCGAGGACGTACGCACCGTCACAGACGAGGACGAGCGACTTTACGATCTGCCCCAGCTCGCACCCGACGGCGCGCGCGGCTTCGCGGGCCGTGGGCGTTCCCTCGGAGAACTCCTCGATCCGCGCGTCCACCGCTGCCGCGCGCAGAAAGGCGGAAACACGCTCGACGGACTCGGGCCAGTCGGTCATACGTGACCGATTGTGCCCTTCCCACGTTGTTCGTTCGACAATTGCACTCGTCCGGGAGACAAACATGGATCAGGCACGTAAGGCGCGGACAGAAGCCGCGTTCCGAGAAGTCAACGAGTCGATCGCCGAGACCGCGGCACGGTTCGATGCGGAGGAGGCCGATTTCATCTGCGAGTGCGCGGATCCGCAGTGCGCGCATCGCGTGAGCGCCGAGCTCGAGGAGTACGAGGAAGTGCGCTCCGAGCCGACGCACTTCCTGCTCGCGCCCGGCCACCACGAGCCGGAGGGTGAGCGCGTTATCGAGCGCACGGGGGAGCGCGAGGTCGTGGAGAAGGTCGCGCCGGTGATGGCGCGGATCGCGCGGCGCCTGAACCCGCGTGGGTAGAACCTCTAGCTCTGGATGACGTACGCCTCGTCCATGCCCTCCCGGAGCTGCTCCATCAGCTCCGGCGGGGCGGGCGAGTCGATCGACAGCGCCATCAGCGCCTTGCCGCCTTCGCGGTTACGCGAGACGGTCATGTTCGCGATGTTGACGCCTGCGGCACCGAACAAGTTGCCGATGCGGCCGATCACCCCCGGGACGTCGTCGTAGAGCAGCAGCGCCATCCGCGGCGCGAGCTCCATGTCGAGCTCGAAGCCGAGCGCCGAGACGAGCCAGTGGCGATCGTCGGTGCCGATCGTGGTGCCCGCCACGCGCACGCCATCGGCGGAGACGCGCACCAGGTTCGTGAAGTCGCGTGAGGAGCGGCGCTTCTCCTCGATCACCTCGATGCCGCGATCGGCCGCAATGATCGGGGCGTTGACATAGTTCACCGGCTGGTCGGTGTGCCCCTGGAACGCGCCGTTCAAGGCGGCGACGGTGAGCAGGCGTGTGTCGTTCTCCGCGAGCGCGCCGTAGACCTCGATTGCGATCCGCCGGACGTCGCCACCCGCGAGCTCCATCGCCAGGCGCCCGAGCTTGGCCGCGAGCGGGATGAACGGCCCGAGAGCTTCCAGGTCATCCGCCCCGACCGTCGGGATGTTGACGGCATTCGTGACGAGCCCGCCGTCGAGCGCCGCGGCGACCTGCTCGGCGACGATCACGCCGGCGCGGTCCTGCGCCTCCTCCGTCGAGGCGGCGAGGTGCGGTGTGACGACGATGTTCGGCGCGCGCAGTAGCGGCCCATCGTACGGCTCCTTCGAGAACACATCGACTGCGGCGCCCCCGAGCTTGCCCGACTCGAGCGCAGCGACCAGCGCCTCCTCGTCGACCAGTGCGCCACGCGCGGCATTGATCAGCCGCGCGCCGTCGCGCATGCGCCCGATCGCATCCGCGTCGATCGAATGACGCGTCTCGTCGGTCAGCGGCAGGTGCAGCGTCAGGAACTCAGCGCGCTCGAGCACCCCGTCGAAGGTCGCGCTCTCGACGCCGAGCTCGCGGAAGCGCTCGGCCGAGACGAACGGGTCGTAGGCGACGACCTTCATCTGCAGGCCCAGTGCGCGGCGCGCGACCTGGCGGCCGATCCGGCCAAAGCCGAGGACGCCGAGAACCTTGTCGGCGAGCTCGACCCCGCCCCACTTCGAGCGCTCCCAGCGCCCTTCGACGAGTGCGGCGTGCGCCTGCGGAATGTTGCGCGCCAGTGCGAGCAAAAGACCGACAGCATGCTCGGCCGCAGAGACGACGTTCGACTCCGGCGCGTTTGCCACCACGATCCCCCGCCTGGTCGCAGCATCGACGTCGACGTTGTCGACCCCCACCCCGGCGCGACCGATCACCTTCAGCTTGGTCGCGCGCTCGACGATGTCGGCGGTCACCTTCGTCGCCGAGCGGACGATCAGCGCGTCGTAGTCGCCGACGATCTCCTCCAGCGGCGAGTCGGTGTCGATGACGACGTCGAACTTCGCGCGCAGGAGCTCGATCCCGGCGTCGGCAATTTCCTCGCGGATGAGCACCCGCACTAGAACGGCTCCGTCGAGCCTAGGCCTGCCATCACGCTGTAACGGGAGACTCGAACGCCTCGAACGCGCGCGCGACGGCGACGCCGCGCTCGATCTCCGCCCCGAGCTCCGTCAGCGACAGCTCGACCGCCGCGAGCGCGCTCGCGATGTCGAAGACGTCGAACCAGCCGATGTGGCCGATCCGGAAGATCTTGCCCTTCAGATGCGCCTGTCCCGGTGCGAGCGTCACGCCGTGCTTGTCGCGGAGGTGCGCCAGCAGCTGGTCCGAGTCGATGCCCTCGGGCGCACGAATCGCAGTCACTACCGCAGCGCCGTCATTGTCGGGCGAGAACAGCTCGAGCCCCATCGCCTTGATGCCGGCGCGCGCGGCGCGGCCGAGGCGCACGTGGCGCTCGAACGCGGCCTCGAGGCCGTCGTCGAGAATCAGCCCGAGCGCGACGTCGAGACTGCGGATGAGCGAGACGGCGGGCGTGAAGGCGGCATCGAGGACGTCCTGCGCCTTCTTGTTCGCGCGCCAGTCGAAGTAGAAGGTGCGCGGCGGCTTTGCCTGCGCGAGCACGCGTTCGGGCACCGACGCCATCGCAAGCCCGGGCGGGCTCATCAGCGCCTTCTGCGAACCGGAGATGACAACGTCGATCCCCCACGCGTCGGTTTCGAGCGGCACGGCGCCGAGGGACGAGATCGCATCGACGACGAGCGTCACGTCGCCGACCGCCTCGCGGATGCCGCGCACGTCGGAGACGACACCGGTCGACGTGTCGGACTGCTGGCAGAAGACGATCCCCGCGCCCGACTCGCGCACGGCCGCCCCGACCTCATCGGGATCGGGCGACTCGCCCCACTCGTAGCGGATCGCGTGCACGTCGAGGCCGTAGCGCTCGCAGATCGAGACCCAGCGCTCGCCGAAGGATCCATGGCTGACGACCGCGACCCGCTCGCCCGCCTCGGTCAGGTTCGCGACCGCGGACTCCATCGCCCCCGTCCCCGACGCCGTGAAGAGCAGCACGTCGGACTCGGTGCGGTAGACGTCCTTGAGGCGGCTCAGGGTGCGCGCGTAGATGTCGCGGAAGTCGGCCCCACGGTGGTGGACCATCGGTTCCGCAGACGCAGCCAGCACCTCGGGCGGAACGGGTGTCGGGCCGGGCGTGAAGAGGTAGCGCTTCTCCAAGTCCGACACCATAGCGACTCCGGCGGGGGCATTACTTCACAAGTTGAAGTGAGGACTAGCGGTGGCCGTCGAACGAGAGGATCTGCTGGTACGTCGGCCGGTTCGTCCAGCGCATCGTCGCCGTGAGGATGCCCGGCGCGAAGTGGATCCGCTCGGCCGTCGCATCGGAGCGCCACGCGGCCGGATCCGCTCCCTGGGCGGGCGCGAGCTGGTTGCCCGCCGCGTCGAGCGCGGCCCAGAGGCTCTTCGAGCACGCGGTCGCATCGCCGGCCCCGCAGTAGTGGACTGCGTACTCCCCGCGCAGACCCGAGTTCCGCAAATCAGTGTCGACGTAGCCGTACCAGCCGTCGATGTACGCCGAACCCTGCGCGTTCGGTGCGTCGTCCCTGCTCATCAGCGTCGCGAGCTGGTCGGTGAGCATCCCGAGCACCGGCGCGAGCACGCCGTCTGCGAGCCTCGCCCACGCCGCGTCGAGGATCGCCGCGCCGGGATCGTCGATCTTGCCGTCGCCGTTCCGGTCGAGGCGCGAGGCGCCGTTCTGCACCCAGGCGTTCACGAGCGTGCGCATCTGCTCCGCGCGCGCGCTGGGCGCAGGCGTCAAGGCGAGCTTCGTGTTGATCCCGGGCCAGACGGTGACCGCGCGCAGATCTTGCGTGGCCGACTTGTTCATCGTGTTCACCACGTCGAGCACGGTGTTCTTCCCCGGCTTCAGGTTCCCGGAGAGCAGCAGCGACCGGTGAATCGTCCCGTAGGCGAAGTTGTCGTCGGCGGCCGCGAAGCCGGGCGCCGGCTTGTTGTTCCAGTTCACGAGCTGGCCGCTGGGCGGATCGATCGCCTGCGGGTGCGCAGCCGGTGCGAGGAAGCCCGTCCAGTCGTAGGCGCCCGTGCCGACCGTCGGGAAGCCCGGGTCGACGCCCGCCGCGCGGATCGGAAGCCGTCCGGAGGACACGTACGCGATGTGCTTCGAGTCGACGTAGAAGCCGTTGAACGCCAGCTCGAACCGCGAGAGGTCGTGCGTGAACTGCTGCGCGGACTTCAACCGCCCGGTCGAGAGGTCGTAGACATCGAGCGCCGCCTTGAGCTCGCGGCCGCGCGTCGAGCGCAGCTGCGCGAGTGCGACACGCTTGCCGGCCACCGTGCCGTAGCCCGTGACCGGGCCGTGCACCGTCTCCCAGAAGGACACCGGCGTGTCCCCGGCCAGCGGGTCGTGGAGCACTCCGGCGTCGAAGTGCGTCATCGCCGTGCACGCACCCTTGTAGAGGTAGTGATGGTCGTCGCCGCAGAGTGTCTCCGCGAACGTGTCGATGTTGTCCGACTGCGACGATGTGAACGACCAGCCGTAGTCCGGGCCGCGCCCGATCAAGACGTTCGGGATGCCGGACAGCGACCCACCCCGGACGGAGACCCCACCGCCCTCCATGTCCACTTCCCAGAAGAACTCCGGGTAGAAGTAGCCGAGCTGCGGCCCCGCGACCATGAACGGGTGGCCGGTCTCCGAACGCTTCGCCGAGATGAGCACCGCGTTCGACATCGAGGTGAGCGGCGAGGGCGCCTGCACGCTCGCGTCGTCGACGACGGCGTTGCCGGCGCCCGGTGCGCCCGCGGTCTGCGGGCCATACGGGAACGACTTCGCAAGCGTGGTCGGCGCCGGCACGTTCTGCTGCCGGAGATCGTTGAACACCGAGAGGCCCTTCGCGGCGCCGAGCTTCGCCTGGAGCGCCGAGTAGAACTCAGAGCGCCGAGCCTCGTCGCCACCACCCGCTCCGAAGCGCGCGCCGAGGAGGCACGTCGTCGCGACCACGTCGACGCGCGTCCACGGCGGGAGCGGGAGGCTCGCCGCTTTCCGCTGCGCGTTGATGCCCGCGAGGTAGGCATCGATGTCGGCGAGCTCGGCCTTGCCCTTCGCGCCGGCGCTCGTCAGCCACGAGATCTGCTTGGCGAGGCGGTCCTCGGCCTGCTGGCTCGGCTTGAACTGCTTGCCGGAGAGCGCCACCGCGAAGGCGTTGAAGCCCGGCGCGTCGAGGCAGGCGAGCCGGCCGGGATAGCGCGCGAGCTCGAGCAGGAGGCCGCGGTCCTCCGCGACGGCCCAGCCGACGCCGTAGAAGACGTCCGTTTCGGTCTTCCCGAACACGTGCGGGACGTCAAACGCGTCGCGCTTGATCTTCACCCCACGCCCGGGGAGCTCGGTGCGCACGGCCTTCTCCTTGCCCGTCCAGAGCGGCTCGGCCTTGAATTTCGTCGTCACGTCCTTCGCCGTCACCTTGTCGAGCAGTGGCGTGAGCGCGTCGTAGAGCACGGCCTGGTCGGTCGAGTGCGCCGTGAAGTTCGCGCCGCCGAAGTTCCCGGGCGGCAGGATGTCGCGCGCGACGAGCGCGTAGTCGTGACGCGGAGACGCGCCTGCGGCAAAGGCCCCGATGAGGGCGATGACCGCGAGAGCTGCAAGCACCTTCTTCACGAGGTTGAGCACACTACGCCTGTGGACGTGCTCCTGTCATTTGCGGCCGCCCTCGTGTCACTGCGGCTCGCCGGCTCGCTCGCACGTGCGCGGCGCTACGCCTGGGCCGCCGGGCTTGCCTCATTCGCGGCCGCCTGCGCCGCGATGGCCTGGGGCGCTGCGCACGGCTGGGACGCGCCTGCCTTCCGCGTCTACTACCTCGCAGGTGCACTGCTCTCGGCGCCGCTCCTCGGGCTCGGCTCCCTCAGCCTCGCCGGGAAGCGCTGGGCGAGCCCGCTCGGACTGCTCTACACAGGGCTCGCGATCGGGATCGCCGCGGCGATGCCGGTGCACGAGAGATTCGCCGGGACGAGCGTCCCACACGCGCAGGACCACGTCGACACACTCCCCCGCGTCGTCGCGATCGCAGGCAGCTCGCTCGGCGCGCTCGCGGTGGTCGTCGTCGCCGTGCTGACGCTGCGACGCCGGCCACTCGGCAACCTGCTCGTCGTCGCGGCGGTCGCAGCAGCCGCCGGAGCCTCCGCGCTCACGCAGACGGCGGTCGCCGCCGCGGCTGCGTGCTTTGCGCTCGCGGCAGCGCTGCTCTACGCGTCGGTCACGGCTTCTCGAGCGCGTACCACGCGCTGACACGGTCCGCGAACAGCTCGTCCGCGGTCTCGCTCTCGTCGAGCCGCATCGCTTTCGTCCGCACTTGCCCGAGGTAGTGCGCGATCTCCTCGGGTCCCTTTCCGCGGCGGAGCATGCGCCCGACTCGCTCGAGGTACGGGTCGTAGGCATCCGCGCGCGTCGCGTCGTCGTAGACGTTCTGCGGGTCCCAGTGCTCGACGGCCATCACGCGCAGCGCGGGCAGCCCGGCGCTGGACCACCAGCGCCGCCAGCGAAAGAGCTCCATCAGTTCAGTGTGACCCAGACGGCGCCGTCGCCGGCGGCGATGCCGCGCGGGAGGGCGCCGACGTGGATCGGAGCGCCCGCCTGGTCCGTCTTCGGATCGACGCGCACGACGGTCGCGTTGCCGCACGCCACCCAGACGGCGCCCTCGCCGTAGGCGACGGCGAGCGCGTTTCCGCAGACGGGGATCGACGCGACGATCCCGCGGAGGTTCGGGTCGACGCGGATCAGCGATCCGTCGACCGCGCTGATCCAGAGGGCGCCGCCGCCCAGCGCGACGTCGGTCGGGTTCGGGGGCACGTGGCCCGCGGCGAGGCTCGCGTCGGTCGCGAGCGGCAGCGAGCTCGTCAGCAGGCCCGTCCGCGTCGAGACGCGCGCGACGCGGCTCGCGATGCTCCCGACCCAGTACGCGGCGTTCTCGTCGGCCGCGATCAGGTCGCCGTAGATCTCGATGTTCACCTTGCGCATCGCTCCGGTCGCCGGGTCGGAGCGAGCCGCGCCGCGCACGTGCCCGGGCATCATCCCGGTCGACCAGAGCGCGTGGCCGCCCGCGGCGAGCACGGATGCGCCCGTGCGCGTGTCGAACTCGCGGTCGACGTGCCCCGTCGCGGGATCGATCCGCTCCAGCTTCGCGTACTCGAGCGGGTGCGCGACGTCACCGCGCGGGCGACCGGCGAACCACACGCCACCCGCGCCGATCGCGAGATCGGTGGCCGTGACATCCAGACGCAATGTGCCGACGACGTGATGGGACTGCGCGTCGAGATGCATCAGCGTGCCCTCGCCCTTGTTCAACACCCACGCTCCGCCGTACCCCGCGGCAACGATCGTCGGCGTACGCCCGACATGCACGCGGTCGACGACACGGCTGGTGGTCGGATCGATCACGGCAACGACATCGGACCCGGTTCGTGCGCCGACCGCGGGGGTGCTGTTGCTGGCGACGACGAAGACCACGACGTCGATCGCAGCCACCGCGACAGCTGCAGCCACGACGCCGAGCACCCAGCGCGGAACCACCCACCCGAGTCTAGGACGGGAGCTTCGGGTTGCCTAGCGGGGCGCTGGAGCCGGACCCGGTCGCGGTGGATCGACATCATCCCCGCGGAGGATTTGGGCTCGCGCGCGCGATTTGGACGTATGTTGAAAGGCGATGAGAAGCGCCCTCCTGCTCGCGGTTTTCGGGGCCCTCGTCCTGGCCGTGCTCGGCTCCGCCACGTCGGGGCCGACGTACAACCGGGACGTCGCGCCGATCCTGGATGCGAAATGCGCTTCATGCCACCGTCTCGGCGGGATCGCGCCGTTTTCGTTGACGACCGCGGCCGATGCGAAGGCGCACGCCGCCGGGATCGTTCGGCTGACGAAGGCCGGGCTGATGCCGCCGTGGATGCCGGGCGCCGACTCGGCCTCGATCGTCGGTCGCGACAAGCGCCGCCTCACGACGGACGAGCTCGCAACGCTCTCGCGCTGGGCCGCCGCCGGGGCACCCGCGGGTAACCCCGCCGACCGGCACTCGAAGCCGTCGCTTGGCGCCGGGCTCTCCGGGCCGGGGCGCACGGTGACGCTCGCGCCGGCCAAGGCGTACACCCCGCACGCGCCGGGCGGAGCCATCGACGACTACCACTGCTTCGTGCTCGATCCGAAGCTGACGCAGGACGCGTTCGTGACCGCCGCGCTGATCAAGCCGCAGCGAACCGGCATCGTCCACCACGTCATCCTCTACGAGGCCGCCGGCGCGCAGGCAACCGACGCGACCCGGCTGAACGCGGCGAGCGGCGGCAAGGGTTGGACGTGCTTCGGCGGGCCCGGGCTGCCGTTCGACCTCTCCGGCTCGTCCTCGCTGTCGCGTCTCGGCCAGCCGCCATGGATCGCGGCGTGGGTCCCCGGCCATACGACGAACGCGCTGCCGAGCGGCACCGGCGTGCTGCTGCACAAGGGCTCGAAGATCGTGATGCAGGTGCACTACAACCTGATCGAGGCGGCCGGCCCGGACCGCTCGCAGGCACAGCTCCGGCTGCGGCCCGCGACGACGCCGCTGACGCCGCTCGAGACGCAGCTCTACGCGGCGCCGGTCGAGCTGCCCTGCCCCGACGGCGTATCCGGCCCGCAGTGCAGCCGGCAGAAGACGCTGCAGGAGGAGGTCGACAAGTACGGCGCCTCGGCCGCGTTCGTACCGGCGGGACTGCTGAAGCTCTGCAACCGCACGCTCGCGGACTATCCGCAGTCCGTCGGCCTCGGCACATCGATCCCGACGACGTGCGATCGCGCGATCACGCAGAAGGAGACGGTCTACGGCGTCGCCGGTCACATGCACCTGCGAGGCCAGGACATCTCGGTCGTGCTCAACCCCGGGACCCCGAAGGAGCAGACGCTCCTGCACATCCCCGCGTGGGTCTTCCACTGGCAGGACGTCTACTACCTGAAGGAGCCGGTGACGATCGGCCCGGGCGACACGGTCCGCGTGCGTTGCACGTTCGACAACTCGAAGGCCGGTCAGCCGGTGATCGGCGACAAGCAGCTGACGCCGCGCTACGTCCTCTGGGGCGAAGGCTCCACGGACGAGATGTGCCTCGCGATGCTCAGCGTCGCCATCGGCGCCTGAACCACGCCGACATCAGGCCTGTGGACGAAAAGTCAC
>JAOPYY010000264.1 GCA_025964395.1 Actinomycetes bacterium
CGTGACTGCCGGCGGCTGGTTCACCACGATCACCTTCACGTCGTAGGTCGCGTGATTGCCGAGACTGTCGACTGCGTCCCACGTGATCGTGTGGAGGCCGTCCGGGAGCGACGACGAGTCGAAGTTCACGAGGGAGGCAGTGGTGACACCCAGGGCGACGATGCCCGACGGCTGACCGTCGATGCGCACGGACACGCTGCTCAGCCCGCTCACGTCCTCGAACTCCACCTGCGGCGTCGACACGCCGTGCAGCAGCGCTCCGTCCATGAGCGTCGAGCTGACGAGCGACGGCCCGGTCACGTCCTGCCACGGCGGCACGCGCAGGATCGCGTACTGGTCGACGGCGTACGGGTCCGCCGCCGGAGCATGGGTGCCGGTGACGGAATCGCCGCCGACATAGCTGACCTCGAACGGCACGTTCTCGCCGGTGTGCAGGCAGACGTCTTGCGCGTCGCCACTACAGAGCGGAATCGAGAGCTCGTAGGTCGCGATGTTGGACGCCCACCCGGCTGCGCCCGTGACGTCGTTCTGAAGATCCGCGACGGTCGCGTAACCGGCGAACGACTCGTCGTGCATCGTCCCGTCCGCGTCGAGGCCGATCACGTCGTCGCCGGTGTCGAACGTGCCGTCGTGGTTGCTGTCGAACTGCACGCGCAGCATCCCGCCGTTCGGGCTCATGTCGGGGACGGCGAACGCGAAATACAACCGGCCGGCGACGCGTGTGACGTACCCATGGGCAGGGCCCGGCCCGAAGTTCAGGTCGAGCGGGATCGGGATCGCGCCCGGGTAGTCGTTCGTGACTCGGCCATCCGGGATCGGCGGCCGCTGCCCGGAGGTAGCCGTGTAGACGGGCTGCGTCGCCCATGCCGCGTACATGTCCCAGGTGTTCGCCGCGACCGGGTAGGCCAATGCGCTCCCCGACCCGCTGGCCGTAACCACCCAGAGTCCCCGCGTCGCGTACGGCCCCGGCGTAGACGATCCCGACGGTTCGTTCCGGTCGGAGGAGAAGAGGATCTTCGTCCCATCCGGCGACCACCCCGCTACGACGTCGGTCGTGTTCGAGTTGAGCAGGGGCCGGTCGGACTGCGTTCTTGGGTCGAAGACGTGGAGCTTGTACTGCGACCCGTTCCACAAGGAGTACGCGATCTCGCCGGTCGGCCCCCACCTCGGCCCGAAGCCGGGGCCGATGCGGGTCACCAGACCGCCTGCCGCGGCGATGACCGACAGCGTCTGATTCGGGCCGTCCGTCGCGTAGACGATCTTCGCGTCGTCCGGAGACCACGAAAGCAGGGCGCCGTTCGCTCCAGGATCGCTGCCGGCAAGCCAGTGGAAGCCACTGCCGTCCGGATGTGCCAGGGCGATCTCGATGTGACCGCCGTGATCGGCGCTGAAGGCGATCCACTGGCCGTCGTGCGACCAGGCCGGCGCGAAGGAATACAGGGTGAACGGTAGGAGGAACCGTGTCGTCTCGCCATCCTGGATCGCGACGCGCGTCGTGAAGGCGGCGAGGTCGACTGCCGTGTAAGCGACGGTGTGCCCGTCGGGCGCGATCGAGATTCCTCCGTTGGTAGCGGCGGGCAACGTGGAGAAACGCCGTTGCCCGGACCCGTCGGCCGCCATGGTCCAGATCTCGCCCTGGTTGTCGGGGAACGGGGACGCGTGCGCGCGTTCGAAGTAGATCGCGCCGTTGACCGGAGGCCGGGCCACCGGGACGCCGTTGTTCAGCGGCAGTCCGAGCGACCCGCCCGTGCCGAAGACGTTGGTCGCGCGAATGCGCGCGCGCAGGCTGTAGCCGGCATCAGCGGCAGCGACCACGTAGGAACCGCCGGTCGCGCTCGGGATGTCGGTGCACGTCGCGCCGGCGCAGCGCTGCCACTGCACCTGGAACGACGCCGGCGGAGCAGCCGCCCACGTGCCGAAGTCGGTGACGGTCGCCGTCGAGCCGATCGTGGACGAGCCCGACACCGAACCGCCGCTCGCGTAGGTCGGAACGTTGCCGGCGAGGAGGTTCGGCCACAGATCGCGGCGCTGAAGCGAGCCGCCGGGGACGCTCGTCCACGAACTCCCGTCGTTGCCGGTAATCGTCACCGCCATCCCCACCTGCATGCCGGTGCTCACGCAGATGTCGAACGAATCGCCGCTGCAGAGACGGTGCGAAAGCGCAAAGAAGAGATGGCCCGGCTGACCGGTGGTCTCGACGGCGCCCGCGACGTCGGAGTCGACGGGATCGAGGGTGAGATTCCCCGCGGCGTCGGAGTACGCGTCGGAGACGGAGACGCTCCCGGACGGAGTTCGCGTGATCGTCAGCGCGTCGTCGTTCGCCCCGTAGACCCCGTCGTTGTTGTTGTCGAAGTAGACATTCAGGGTCTGCGTGGTGGTGGTGTTCAGCTGAACGTCGATCCCGAGTGCGAAGCGGTCGTCGCCGCTGCCGAAGTTCTGGTGCTTCGCCCAGATGACGACGGCCTGCGCGACGCCCTGGTTGTTGTAGAGCAAGAGGCTGTTCGGGCTCGCGTCGCCGAACTGGCCGGCGACCGGCGAGGGGAACGGGCCTGGGACCGCGCCGGCCGGTGCCAGCACGACGGGCGCGCCGGGGAACGCCCACGCGGCAGCCGGCGCATACAAAAGTGCGCACAAGACACTCGCCGCAAGAATTGCCCCTCTCCGCACTCCGCCTCCCCAGACGGTCCCCGCCCCCGGTTCCTTCCACCGGCTTGGGCCGGCTGTCCCACCCTACGCCCATTTTGACGACTTTCAATACCAACCTTTGGGGTTTTCGACTAGGGTCGTTGCGAGGATGACGATCGTGCAGGCGTCGTCGGCGGAGGCGTTTGCGCCGTATCTGCCACGCCTCGCGCTCGAATGGGAGGCGCGGTTCGGCAGCGTGCGCTCGCGCTCGCTCGAGGGATCGCTGGCCGGCATCGACATGTCCGGCTTCACGGCCCTTTCCGAGCGGCTGGCCGGCAAAGGCCGATTCGGGGCCGAGGAGCTGATCGTCCTGATCAGCCGCGTCTACTCCGGGCTGATCGGAATCTCGACCGCGCACGGCGGCGACGTCCTCAAGTTCCGCGGAGACGCGCTGCTCATGTTCTTCGACGGGAGCGGCCACGAGGAGCGCGCGGCCCGGGCGGCGCTAGCGATGCAGGCGTTCGTGCGGGAGCACGGAGAGCAACCGAGCTCCGTCGGCCCCGTCCGCCTTGGGATGTCGAGCGGGGTTGTCTCGGGCGAGTGCCACTTCTTCCTCGTCGGAGCCTGTCACCGTGAGCTCGTGGTCTGTGGCCCGGCGGCGTCCGCGACACTCGCGTTGGAGGACGCGGCGGCGACAGGCGAGGTGCTGATCAGTGCGCGGACCGCAGCGGCGCTCCCACCCGGCTTCGTCGGCGAGGCGCGCGACAGCGCACACGTGCTGCTGCCGGCCGCGCTCGACGACGTCGGCGAGCAGCCGAGTGCGCCGAAGATCCCGGCCGATGTCGAGCAGCTCGTGCCACCGTCGCTGCGCGCACGTCTGCTGGGCGGCACGGTCGAGGCCGAGCACCGGCATGCGGCCGCCGCCTTCGTCAAGTTCACGGGGACCGACGAGCTGGTCGCGGATCTCGCCGCCGCGGAGGCGTCGCTGGCGGCGCTTGCCGACATCGTCAGCGAGACGACCTCCGAGCTCGAGGTGACGTGGCTCGAGTCAGACATCGATCGCGACGGCGGCAAGCTCTACCTCGTGGCGGGCGCGCCGTGGAGCGCCGGCGGCGACGAGGAGCGGATGCTCCGGGCGACGCGGGCGATCGTCGACGCGCGCGTCGGGCCGCCGATCGCGATCGGCGTGCACCGCGGGCCGGTCTTCGCAGGGGCGATCGGGTCGCCCGAGCGTCGCACGTACGCCGTGATGGGTGACACGGTGAACCTCGCCGCGCGGCTGACCGCACGCGCGGAGCAGGGCGAAGTCCTGGCGACGGCCGACGTCCTGGAGCGTTCGCGCTCGCGGTTCTCTGCCGAGCCGCGCCAGTTCCTGATGAAAGGCAAGGCACGCCCCGTCACGGGCTACTCGCTCGGCGCACTCGCCGAGGCGACGCCCGCGCAGGAGCGCGAGCGGCTCGCGCTCGTCGACCGCCAGGCAGAGCTGCCGAAGATCGTGGCGGCGATCGACGCTGCACGGATCAGGCAGAGCCGAGCAATCGAGCTCGTGGGCGAGCCGGGGATCGGCAAGTCGCGGCTGATCGAAGAGCTCCAGTCCCTCGCAGTCGGCTTCCAGCAGCTGGAAGCGCGGTGCGAGCAGTACGCGGCGGCAACGCCGTTCGCGCCGCTGCAGCCGATGCTCCGCCCACTCGTCGGCATCCTCCCCGACGAGACGCCCGCCGTGGCGGGGCAGAAGCTGACGTCGTTCGTCGCGACCGTCATGCCGGACCTCGCACCCTGGCTGCCGCTGATCGCGCTGCCGTTCGACGCCGACGTCGAGTCGACGCCCGAGGTCGACGAGATCGATCCCGCCTTCCGTCGCGACCGCCTGCACGACGTGCTCGAGCAGATGCTCGCGCGCGTGCTGCTAATGCCGACGACGCTGCTCGTCGAGGACGCGCACTGGATGGACGACGCGTCGCAGCTGCTCGTGCGCCGGCTCGCGCAACCGGCGGCACGGCCGTGGCTCATCTGCATCACGCGCCGTCCCGGCGGAGCGGCGATCGTCGGCGAACCGGCAACGATCCTCGAGCTCGAGCCGCTTCCGAAAGACGACGCGCGGCTGCTTGCACTGGCCGCCGCAGGCGAGGAGGCGCTGTCGGAGGAGCAGCTCGACGACTTGACCGCGCGTGCCGGAGGCAATCCGCTCTTCGTGCGCGAGCTCGTCGCGACGCCGGCCCTGGACGACTCGCTGCCGGAGTCCGTCGAGACGCTCCTCACCGCGCGCCTTGACACGCTTTCCCCCGAGGACCGGATGCTGCTCCGTCACGCAGCGGTGCTCGGGCGGGCGTTCGACCTCGACCTGCTCGCCGAGATCCTCCCCGACGAGGACAGCGCCGACCCGGAGCGTTGGCTGCGGCTGGGCGAGTTCGTCGAATGGGACGGCGACAACCTGCGGTTTCGCCACGACCTCGTTCGCGCAGCCGCGTACGAAGGTCTGTCGTTCGCCGTCCGGCGCGAGATCCACCGCCGGATCGGCGAAGCGCTGGAGCGGCGCGCCGGCGACGCCGAAACGATCGCACCGCTGCTCTCGCTGCACTTCTCCGAGGCCGGCGAGTTCGACCGGGCGTGGGCGTACTCCGTCGCGGCCGGCGACTCCGCGCGGGCGAAGTATGCGAACGTCGACGCGGCGATCTTCTACGAGCGCGCGCTGGTTGCGGCAGAGGAGCTGACGAGTGACGCGGTCGCGGTCTCGCCCGTCGCCGAGGCACTCGGTGACGTGTACGAGCTGACGGCGCGCTACGAGCCGGCGGTCGTCGCCTACGAACACGCGGAGACTGGAATGGACGACACGACGAGCCGGGCGCGGCTGCTGCGCAAGCGCGGCATCCTCTGCGAGCGGACCGGCAGGTACGACGACGCGCTTGCGCTCTACACGCACGGCCTCGCGCTCGTGGATGCGCACGAGACGGAGCTCGCCGAGCTCGCCAACGCGACAGCCGTCGTCCTCTACCGGCAAGGGAAGCTCGAGGACTGCGTCGCGTGGACCGAGCGTGCGATCACGCACGCGAAGTCGGCCGACGACCGGAAGGGACTTGCGCGCGCGTACTACGTCCGCGGCGCGGCGGAGGGCGACCTCGGCGGGCCGGCGCGCGAGTTCCTCGAGCTCGCGCTGCCGATCTTCGAAGAGCTCGGCGATCTCGTCTCGGTCGGGGTCGTGCTGAACAACATGGGAATCCCTGCGCACTACGAGGGGAAGTGGGACGAGGCCGTCGCGCGCTATCGCGCGGGCCGGGAGGCATCGAGGCGCGCAGGCGACGTGGTGCGGGCGGCGACCGCAATGGGGAACGAGGCGGAGATCCTGCTCGACCAGGGACACCTCGAGCAGGCGGCAGAGCTGTTCACGGACGCGCTGCGCGTCCAACGCGCGGCAGGCTTCGCGTTCGGCGTCGGAGCCGCGACCGCGAACCTGGGCGTGATCGCGGCGCGCCAGGGCTCGTTCGACGAGGCCCGCCGACTACTCGCCGAGGCGCGCACCCAATTCGAGGAGATCGGCGCAGGCTCCTTCGCGCTGCACATGCGCGTCCGCGAGGCCGAGGCGCTCGTGCTCGAGGGCCAGCACACGGAGGCGATCGAACTGGCGAAGGCCACGGGCGCAGCGCTCGCGGCGGCTGGCGAGGTGGGCGTGCACAACGCGCAGATCGAGCGATTGATCGGATATGCACTCGTACAGGCGCGGCGACCCGACGAGGCGCGAGCGCACCTCGAGGAGAGCGTGCGCATCGCGCGCGAGCTGAACGCGGCGTATGAGGAGGCGCTGACGCTGAAGGCGCTCGCCGACACGCAACTCGGCGGGCCGGCTGATAGCGCTAGCGCACGCCGCATCCTCGACGGCCTTGGCGTCGTCACCGTTCCTGTCGTTCCGCTGCCCTAGTCCGGGAGCCGGAACGCGAGTTCGCCGAGCCTGCGATAGCCGGCAACCGACGGGTGATCGCCGTCGTCGTGTGTCCACTCGGCCTTCATGCGTCCGGGCTGCTCCGGATCTTCGAGCGTGTCGTGGAACGGGAGCAGCGTCACACCGAGACCGCGGATACGTGCGTTCAGTTTGCGGATCACGGGCTCCTTGGCGGGCCAGCCGTTGTTCCACGGGAGCACGTCGCACACCGCAACCGGCAGGCCGCGCGCGCGCCCGCGCTCGACGAGCGCGGCGAGATTGCGCGCCGCGTCGTCAATCGACCGGCCCTGCGCGATGTCGTTGATGCCGCCTTGCACGATCAACACGTCGGCGCCCGCGACTGCTTCGTCGAACCGAGCCGCGATCTCGTCGGTGCGCTCGCCCCAGATGCCGAAGTTGCGGAGCTCGAGCGCTGGGTGCAGCAGACCGGCCCAGTGCTCCCACTGGCCTTCGGGATCCCCGGTGCGCGCGCGCGAGTCCCAGTACGGCGAGCCCTCGGTGATCGAGTCCCCGAGGCAGGCGACGACGCTCATGAGAGCCATTAGAAAAAGAACTGGCGCCAGGCCGTCCACCAGTCGTCCGCCGTGGACGAAATCTGGCGCGAGCCGGTGATTTCCACCCCCGCCCGGAAGCGGTATTTCTCCACGTGATCCGACGTGTTGAAGTCGACCAGGATCTCGCAGGGCGAGCCTGGGTTGTAAGGAGGCACGCTGCTCCGGTTCTCGACCGCTCGCCGGGCCGCGTCCTCGATCAGCTCACGGGCGCGTGCGGCGGGGAACTGGCGGGCGCTGAAGCGGCCGAGGCCCTTCTTCACCGCGGCCGTCGTGAGGCCGTCGCCGAGCAGCTTCAGGCCCTCGCGGCACGCCGCCTCGTCGCCGGTGACGAGCACGACCGGGCAGTTCCAGGCGCCGCACAGCGCGGCGTTGATGCCGGTCTCGCCGACCTCGACGCCGTTGAAGCGGAGACGCCACCACGACGAGCCGCTGACGGTGTGGGCGAGAACGCCGTCGCGCGTGCCGGCCATCGCGTGCATGCCGACGAACAGCGCCGCGTCGACGCCGCCTTCGAGGAACTCGGTGTACTCGGTCCATTCGTTCTGCACGACGTATTCGCAGTCGGGATCGAGCTCCTCGGGGATCAACGAGTTGAACGTCCACCCTTCGCCCGCGCCGTGACAGTCCATGACGACGATCTCCGTCGCGCCCGCGGCCTTCGCGCCGCGCACGGCCGCGTTGATCTCGCCCGTATAGAGACGCCGACCCTCCTCGTACATCGCATGGCCGCCGGTCACCTGCTGCCACTTGACGATGCCCGCCACACCCTCCATGTCGCTCACGATAAAAACCTTCATTGCGCCAAGGTTATTGCGCCGACGACCTCGCCGAGACTGTTCCTGACCGGCGTCTCCGCGAGCTCGTCGATCCCGAGCACGAGCGCGAGTGCCGGCCCGATCGCGCGGTATGCACCGTCCTCGGCCTTCAGCGCGAGGCCGCGCCCGTCCGCATGCGCGGCGCAGAAGAGCCCCTCAGCGCCGCCCTTCGCGATCCAGCCGTCGCGGAGGCGCATCAGATCGGTGTCGACGGAGCCGCGCTCGCTCCCGACGAGTTCGGGACGGGCGCGCATCGCGTCACGGATTCGCTGCGGTGCGCGCGTCAGCAGCGCAGCGGCGCCGGCAAGGTTCGTGGAGAACGTCGGGACGCCGCAGCCGTCGACAGCCGTGTGCTCGCCGCCGAGCAGCTCCGCGATCCGCTGTTGCAGCGGATGCGCGGGATCGCGATAGGGATGCACGGGCCAGCCGTGTGCACGGCACGCGGCGAGCATCCCCGCGTGCTTGCCGGAGCAGTTGTGGCCGAGCTTCCCCTCCGGGCGTCCCTCCTGGAGGCCGTTCTCGAGGTCGTCGGCGGTCGCGCCGGCACGCGCCAGAACCTTTCGTACAGCGGCCAGTTGGGCCGGTTCAGCGCGATGAGATGAACAGGCAATCGCGATCTCGTCAGCATCTAGCTCTTCGTATCCTTCGATGAACGGGATCGCCTGGATCGGCTTCGACGAGGAGCGGAGGAGGAAGGTCAGGTCCGGGTCGCCCCAGCTCTCACCGTCCGTCGTCGTCGCGTGGACCCGGTGCACCGCCTCGACGACGTCCCCGCGGCGCACGGTTACCCTGATTGCGTCCACCGAAGCAGGAGATTACGTTGCCCGAGTTGCCCGAGGTCGAAGCGTGGCGCCGCCAGCTCGACCCGCTCGTGAAGAAGTTCCCGATCGAGAAGGCCGGGCCGGCGCACATCGCCACGCTGAAGACGTTCGACCCGCCGATGTCGGCGCTCGACGGTGAGGGCTTCAAGGGCGTCGAGCGGCGCGCGAAGCGGTTCCTCCTGCCGACCGACGACGACGAGCTCGTCGTGATGGTGCACCTGATGAGCGCGGGCCGGCTCAAGTACATACCGCCGAACGGGAAGGGCGCGAAGACGCCGATGTTCCGCGTCCGCTTCACCGACGGCGGCGAGCTGCAGCTGACCGAGGCCGGCTCGAAGAAGCGCGCCGGAGTGTGGCTGCTGCGACCTGATGCACTCGAGGAAGAGCTCGCGCACCTCGGCCCGGAGGCCGACCGGCTGACGACGGACGACGTCGCACGGATCCTCGCGTCGGACTCGCGGCGCTTGCACTCGCTGCTCCGCGACCAGCGGCTGATCGCCGGAATCGGCCGCGCCTGGGCGAACGAGATCCTCTGGGCGGCGCAGCTGTCGCCGTACCAGCTCTCGACGCAGGTGGGTCTGGACGAAACAGCGCGCCTGGCGACCGCGATCCACGACGAGCTCGCCCGCGGGCTCGAGCTACGGCTCCAGGGCGCGAACGACGACAAGACCTACCGCGTCCACAACAAGCTCGGGGCCCCCTGTGAGCGCTGCGGCACGCCACTCGCCCGCGTCGATTTCGAAGAGCACACGATCTACTACTGCCCGACGTGCCAGACCGGCGGCCGCACGCTCAAGGACCGTCGACTGTCCCGCCTGCTCAAGTAAAACGGGGTCTCAACAGCACCACCGCCACCGCGACGTTCACCGTCTGCGACGATTCACCGGGGCCTCTGACGATCGCCCTCATCCAGATCTGGCAGACCGAGGGCAATGGAAAAGCGCAACCACGACCACCACGCAGAATCACGCGGCCCGCTGCGAGGCGCACACGGTCAGCAGACCGCTGGGCGCACGGTCGGTCCCGGCGATGCGGATCGCTGTCCAGGTGACCGACGTTGACGGCCCCCAGAGCTCGCTGCGCACTGCTGCTGCTCCTTAGCGCGCTGATCCTCACGGCGTGCGGTGGCCACAAGCCGAGCGCCGTGGAGCGCGCCAATACGGCGCTCGTCGACCGTGCCCCGGTCTACCCCGGTTCGACGGCGCCGAAGACGACGCCCGGCGATGCGTTCACCGCACGCGACTGGAAGCTGCCCGCCGGCGCGCGGGCCACGCAGGTGATCGACTGGTACGTCGCAACGCTGCAAGCGCGAGGCTGGAAGGTGACCGGCAAGAGCTTCAACACGATCCGCGCGAGGCACGGGCGTTCCTCGCTCTCGGTCGGCGTTCGCGCGCTCACGCTCGAGGTGGTCGCCTCGACGTGAACGTCGAACGCGTCACGGAAGCCGACGAGGCGCTCGCGGAGGCGATCGCCCGCCTCGTCCCCCAGCTCTCACCGACCCGGCGGCCGGCCGACATGGCCGAGCTCGTGGAGCTGGTCGCAACGCCGGGGACGCACCTGATCGTCGCGCGCGACGGCGACACCGCCCTCGGAATGCTCACTTTGATCGTCTACCGCATCCCGACCGGGATCAGGGCGTGGATCCACGACGTCGTCGTGGACGAGTCCGCCCGGGGCCGCGGCGTCGGGGAGGCGCTGACCCGGGAGGCTTTGCGCCTGGCCGGGGACGCAGGCGCGATCTCGGTCGAGCTGACGACGCGGCAGGAACGGGAGGCCGCGAACCGCCTTTACCGCCGGCTCGGCTTCGAGCGGCGCGAGACAAACGTGTACGTCTGGCGCCCCTGAACCGCGGGTTGCGCGCAAGTCGCGTCTCATACATAGCTGAACCTGGTTCGCCGCTGTTCGGCGAACCAGGTTCACGAGTTTCCGCACTCGGGAGCCAGGTTCGAAACTCTCGAACCTGGTTCAAAAAGCGAACCAGGTTCGGGCCTAGACCAGGTCGTCCTGAGGCCCCACTAGTCTTCCGGCCGTGATCAGAACCCAGCCACACGCCGGCGGTTGGCTCGAAGTCGTCTGCGGGCCGATGTTCTGCGGCAAGAGCGAGGAGCTCATCCGCCGCCTCCGCCGCGCCGAGATCGCGGGCCAGCGCGCGCTGGTCGTGAAGCCGCTGATCGACGACCGCTACGACGTCGGTCACGTCGTCTCACATGCCGGCGCGAAGATGCGCGCGGTCACCGCCACGTCGAGTGAGGAAGTGCGCCGGCTCGCGAAGGGCTATGACGCGATCGGCATCGACGAGGTGCAGTTCTTCGACCTTGGCATCACCGACGCGATCGGCGCGCTGATCGAAGACGGCGCACGGGTCGTCGCGGCAGGGCTCGCCCAGGATTTCCGCGGGCTGCCTTTCGGCGCGATGCCAACGCTGCTCTGCGTGGCGGAGTTCGTCGACAAGCTCGAGGCCGTGTGCCACCGCTGCGGTGGGCCGGCGACGATGACGCAACGGCTGGTCGACGGCGAGCCGGCACCGTTCGGTGGCGAGACGATCCAGGTGGGCGCGCTCGACTCGTATGAGGCGCGCTGCCGGGCCTGCTTCCAGCCCGGCGTCGACGCAGCGCGCCTGGCTCACACCGGGTAGTCGGCGATACGCTGGGTCTCGACAGCGCTGCCCCCTTTTTGACCGAAAGGCAATTAACGACATGCACAAGCGCCTCCTCCTGCTGCTGACGGCGATTGCGGCTCTCGCCGCGGTTGCCGTGAGCGCCTCCGTCGCGGCGATTCCCACCGCTTCGGTTGCCGCGGCCGCCTCGTGCGCGACCGTGACCGACGGCCAGCTCACGGTCGGCACGGACAACCCGGCGTATCCCCCGTGGTTCGGCGGCGGATCGAAGAGCTCCTGGAAGATCAACGACCCGTCCACCGGCAAGGGATACGAGTCGGCAGTCACCTATGCGATCGCGAAGCAGCTCGGCTACTCCAAGGCGAACGTGAAGTGGACGTACGTGCCCTTCAACAAGGCGTTCGCGCCGGGCCCGAAGGCGTTCGACTTCGACATCAACCAGATCTCGATCACGCCGGCCCGCGCGAAGGTCGTCTCGTTCAGCTCGTCGTACTACGACGTGAACCAGGCGCTCGTCGTCAATAAGGGCACGAAGATCGCGTCTGCCCGCAGCATCAAGGGCCTGCAGTCGTTCAAGCTCGGGGCCCAGCTCGGAACGACGAGCTACACGTACATCAAGAACCGCATCAAGCCGTCGCAGCAACCGGCCGTCTTCAACTCGAACGCGGCCGCCGTGCTCGCACTGAAGAACAAGCAGATCGACGGGTTGATGGTCGACCTGCCGACCGCGTTCTACGTGACGGCCGTGCAGGTGCCGAACAGCAAGATCCTCGGCCAGTTCGAGAACAAGGGCGGCTCGACCGACCGGTTCGGCGTCGTGCTCGCGAAGGGCAACCCGCTGACCGCGTGCGTCGACCGGGCCATCGCGTCGCTCCGCGCGAACGGAACGCTCAAGCGGCTCCAGCAGCTGTGGCTAGCGAAGGCGACCGGCGCGCCGGTCTTGAAGTAGACCGGCGCTCGCGCCTGCTCGATGGACTGCGCTCCGGCGGCGAAGGCCGCCGGAGCGTCGCCATCGCCGTCGCGAGCACCGTCGTCTTCTTCGCTGTCGTCGTCTTCGCGATCACGCACGCGCCGGGCTGGCCCGCCGTGCGCAGCCAGTTCTTCAACTGGCACGAGTTCCGCTCGACGTTCCCGGAGATCGCCCGCGCGTTCCGGCTCAACATCAAGATCTTCTCGATCGCCGAGGTGTTCATCCTCGTCTTCGCGCTCTTCCTTGCGGTCCTGCGCAGCCTCCCCGGGCCGGTGTTCTTCCCGCTGCGCGCGCTCGCGATCGTCTACGCCGATCTGTTCCGCGGCATTCCCACGATCCTCGTGATCGCGATGCTCGGGTTCGGCGCGCCGGCACTCGGCCTGAGCTACGTGCCGAAGTCGGTGATCTTCTGGGGGATCGTCTCGCTCGTGCTGATCTACAGCGCGTATGTGTCGGAGGTCTACCGCGCCGGCATCGAGTCGATCCATCCCAGCCAGGAAGCGGCGGCACGGTCACTCGGGCTGTCGCGCGCGCAGACGCTGCGGCGCGTGATCCTGCCGCAGGCGGTGCGCCGCGTGATCCCGCCGCTGCTCAACGACTTCATCGGCCTCCAGAAGGACACCGCGCTCGTCGGGACCCTCGGCGCGGTCGAGGCGTTTCAGCAGTCGCAGATCGACACCAATGCGACGTTCAACTTCACCGCCTACCTCTGCGCCGCGGCGTTGTTCGTCGCGATCACGATCCCACTGGCGCGGTTCACCGACTGGCTGATCGCGCGCGACCGCCGTCAGCGGCAGGCGGGTGGAGCGACGCTGTGACCGACACCCTCGCCGTCGAGCGGCTCTCCAAGTCCTTCGGGCGCCACGAGGTGCTCCGCGGCATCGATCTCACGGTCGCCGAGCACGAGGTCGTCGCGCTGATCGGCGCGTCGGGATCGGGCAAATCGACGCTGCTGCGCTGCATCAACCTGCTCGAGCCGATCAATGCCGGACGCATCTTTCTGAGCGGC
>JAOPYY010000270.1 GCA_025964395.1 Actinomycetes bacterium
AGGAGCAGGTCGAGCGCTCGCTCGCATACGCGTACCGCGACCGCAAGGTGCGGAAGCGTGAGTTCCGGAAGCTCTGGATCATGCGCATCAACGCCGGCGCACGCGCGAACGGGCTCTCGTACAACCAATTCATCGCGGGCCTGAAGGCGGCCGAGATCGAGCTCGACCGGAAGGTGCTCGCGGATCTCGCGACCACCGATCCGGCGAAGTTCGGCGAGATCGTCGAGCAGGCCAAGTCGGCGCTCTCCGCGGCGAAATAGCCCGGCAGGCGGAGATCTTCCGCCGGCAGGCCGCCTATTGCGACGGCCGTTCGCCCCTGTACGCGGAACTTTGTCGTCGGCTCGCGGAAGATCCGCGGGTCGACGACATCGCCCCCGACCTCGTGTGGGACTTTCCGCTGCGGCTGCTCGGTGGGCTGCACTACCTCGTGCTCGCGCACCAGGCGTCGTGGGACGACATCGGCGGCGCGCTCGACCAGCACCAGGAGTTCCTCAGCCGCTGGACCGAGGAGCAGGACGTCCAGACGAACGAGGTGCAACGTGCGTGGGCGCTCTTGCCCGGATTCCTCTCGCTCGCCGACGGGCGCCCGTTCGACCTGCTCGAGCTCGGGCCGTCGGCGGGACTGAACCTGATGTGGGACCGCTATCGCTATCGCTACGAGACGGGCGAGTGGGGGACGGGCGCACTCGAGCTGACCGGTGACGACCGCACGCCGCCGCCGGCAGAGCTCTTCGCGCGCCGCGTGTCGGTCGCGCGCCGCCGCGGCATCGACCTCAACCCGGTCGACGTGACGACGGAGCACGGCGCGCGGCTTTTGCAGTCGTTCGTTTGGCCCGACCAAACCGCTCGCCTTGAACGGCTGCGCCGGGCGATCGAGACGGTGCGCGACGATCCGCCCGAGCTGATGCGCGGCGACTACGTCCAGTCCCTCCCGGCGCTGCTCAGCGACCGGCGCGAGGGGACACAGCTCGTCGTCTTCCAGAGTGCATCGACGATGTACCTCGACCCGAGTGCGATGACGAAGGTGCGCGCGGCGCTGCACGAGGCGGCGCGCGACGAGCCGCTCGTCTACCTGACGACGGGTCGCGCGCCCGAGGACGACGGCTTCGCGCTGGAGGTCGAGCGCTACCCCGACGGCGGGAGCAGCCGGCTCGCGGTGTTCGACTTCCACGGCGAATGGCTCGACTGGGGCAGGTGACGTTGATTCTTTCCAAGGACAACGAGCGGCTGAAGCTCGTCCGCAAGCTGCACGACAAGAGCTGGCGCGAGAAGCTCGGGCTCTTCTTCGTCGAAGGTGAGGACGCGATCGAGGCCGCGACCGCCGCGCCGGTCGACCTGCTGCGCGCCGGTGAGGACGTCGACCCGAAGCTGCTGGCGGAGGTCGCGTCGGCGCCGCATCCGCCGCGCGTGATCGGCGTCTACCGGCGCGAGGATCTGCCGCAGTGGGAGGAGCGTCCGGCGACGCTCGCGCTCTGGAAGCTCGCCGATCCCGGCAACGTCGGCACCCTCATTCGCACCGCCGACGCGTTCGGCGCCGCCGTCGCGCTCTCGGACGGCTGTGCCGACCCGACGTCGCCGAAGGCACTCCGCGCCAGCGCGGGCTCGATCTGGCGCGTTCCGATGGGGCGCTTCGAAGTTTGTGTTGACTCAACACAAACTCGGGTTGCGCTCGAGGCCCACCGCGGCCTGCCGCTCAGTTCTGTCGACCTTTCCGGACGTGTTGCCTTCCTGCTCGGGGCGGAGCGCGAAGGTCTGCCCGCCGAGGTGGAGCGGGACGTCGATGCCTGGATCCCGATCGCAGGAGCCGAGTCGTTGAACGTTGCCGCGTCGGGGGCGATCGCGCTCTACGAGTGGCAGCGGCAGCAAGCCTGAAACTCCCGAACCTGGTTCAAAGAGCGAACCAGATTCAAGAGTTTCGCTCGTGTCGGCAGACCCAGACCGAGTCCTCGCCGCCGCGCCACGGCGAACGGTCGAACCAGCCGTAGACGGCGTCGACGACGAAGCCTTCGTCGCGCAGCAGGTCTTTCCACTCCGGGACGGAAAGCCACGCGAGCGACATCTCCGCCTCGTCCAGTTCGCCGCGGACGCGAAGGATCAGTGTGCGCGTCTCCTCGTTCCAGTCGGCGCGCTCCCAGATCCCGGGCTCGCGCTCCAACCAGCGACCATGCGTGTCGGCGATGTCGTCGGCGCCCGGTGTGAAGACGTCGAAGACGAGGCGCCCCGTCGGGGTCAGGTGCTTCGTGGCCGCACGGAGCGCTGCGCGGCGGTCGTCCTCGGTCTCCATGTGGAGCAGCGAGCGGAACGGGATTGCGACGAGCGGGAACTCGCCCTCGACGGGCGGGTCGCGCATGTCTCCCTGGCGGAGGTCGACCTCGACCCCGGCCAGCTCCGCGCGCTCGCGAGCGACCTCGAGCATGCCCGCCGATGTGTCGACGCCGACGACGCCGATCCCGGCTGCGGCGACCGGGACGGCGATCCGCCCGGTGCCGACACCAAGCTCGAGCACGGGCCCGCCCGAGCGCACGGCCTCCTCGACGTAGAACGGCACGTCCTCGACGACGGTGCGCGACCAGGGGTCGTAGAGGCGCGCGATGTTGTCATACGCGGACACGTCGGTATCCTTGTACCCGTGCAGGCGACTCACGCGACGCGCTTTATTCGGCCCCGGTGCGCACCGGGGCGCGTGCTAGAGGCTTGATGTGGAACTGCGTGCTTGCGGGGATGGCTCAGACCAAGCAGGTCGTTCGGGTCGGGCGTAGGGCATAGCGGGGTCTACGTTCAAGCCCGACCCGGGCGAGATGCGCCGCGTCTGAGC
>JAOPYY010000278.1 GCA_025964395.1 Actinomycetes bacterium
AGGTGCCGGACGTGGCTCTTGACCGTCTCCTCGGAGAGGAAGAGCCGGACGCCGATCTCGCGGTTCACGAGACCGTCGGAAATCAGCTGCAGCACCTCGATCTCGCGGGCGGTCGGCTCCTGCTCCAGCTCCTGCAAAGGCGGGGCCTGGAACGGAATCACCTCGGCAACCGTCTGGTCACGCCGTGCGGCAACCGACTCGAATCGAGCGGTGTGCTCGCGATACCGCGTAAGGATCTCGTTGCGTTGAGCAGCGTCCACAGCTGGGCTATCGGCCCTTGTTAAGGCCAGCTTTAGGACGAATTCACCCTTAAGAGTGACTCCGCCACCGCCGCGACCTCGCCGGGCAGCGCCGCAGGCTGGGAACAGACCGCCACGGCCAGGGAACGGTCGACCAGGGCGACCTCGTGGTAGACGTCGGGCCAGAGCTCGCCCGTCTTCACTCGGACGTCCCTCCCAAGCAGGAGAAACGGCAGCTCGGAGTCGTGGGCCTGCGCGAGGGCGTCCAGGACCCGCTCCTCGTCGATCGCCGCGAGGCCGCGGGCCAGATCGCGGGCGCAGGTCAGGTTCTGCGGGCCGTCGCTGATCATCAGCCGCCGCACCTCGGTGTGCTCGCAGCCGAGCCTCTCAGCCTCCTGGTTGACCGCGTCGAAGCCGAGCCGCTCGAGGAGGACATTCGTGGCCGCGTTGTCCGAGAAGGCCACCGAGAGCAGCGCACAGTCGCCCAGGGTGACCGAGAAGAGCGCGTCCGCGACCGACCACGGCACCGCCGGCACCTCGACCCGCTCCTCGGGATCGAGAGCCGAGCGCCAGAAGGCCGAGGCGACGAACAGCTTGATCGTGGACGCCGCAGGGACGACCCGGTCGCCGCCCTCCTCGCGACCGTCCGAGGTCGCCCACGTGATCACAGACGGATCAGCTTGTGGCGCCGGGCCTGGAGGTACTCGGGCTCGGGCTCCTCGACAACGCCGATCCCGTCCTCGCGGCCGGTCGAGTGGAGGATCCGCCCGTGGCCAAGCCAGAAGGCGATGTGGTCGACCGGGTCGCCGTAGGTGATCAGGTCGCCCGGCTGCAGCTCGTCGACCTCGACCGCCACGTCCTCCTGCTGGTCGGCGTCGCGCGGCACGAGCCTCCCGAGCCGGCGGTGGGCCATGTGCACGAGCCCGGAGCAGTCGATGCCAGAGCTGCTCATCCCACCCCAGAGGTACGGCACGCCGAGATAGGACCGCGCGACGTCGACAGGTGAGCCCGACGCGTCCGCGGGCAGCTCGCCGTCGCCGTCCTCGAGCTCCTCCGCCCGCATCCACCCCGGATAGTCGTAGGCGGTCACGACCCGCGCCCAGCCGTCGCGGCGCTCCTCGACGCGCAACGGCTCGCCGCGGAGCGCCTGAGTGACCTGCTCGGCGTCGTCATTCGGCTCCGCGCGCACCGGGGCGATCTCAACTGCACAGCGCACGGGCGCGAGTTTACGCTCCGGCCCGTGACCGACCCGATCGTGATCGTCGACTACGACCCCGGCTGGCCGGCCGAGTTCGAACGACTGCGCGACCGAACGGCGGCCGCCGTCGGCGAGCTCGCGATCGCCGTCGAGCACGTCGGGTCGACGGCGGTGCCCGGCCTCGCAGCGAAGCCGGTGATCGACCTCGTCGTCGTAGTGGCGCCGATCGACGTGGGCAGAGCAGTCGAGCGGCTCGTGGCGATCGGCTACACGCATCTGGGCAACCTGGGGGTTGAAGGCCGGGAGGCCTTCTCGGTGCCGCCTGGTGAGCCACGGCACCACCACCTGTACGTCTCGCCGACCAACAGCGAGGAACTGCGCGCACAACTCGCCTTCCGGGACAACCTGCGCGCCGACGCGGCCCTCGCCGCCGACTACGAGGCGCTGAAGCGACAACTGGCCGAGCGGTATCGCAATGACCGGCCCGGCTACACGGATGCGAAGACCGAGTTCGTCACCCGTGCTTCTCGATCTTCTGCTCCAGCATCGCCTTCACCCTAGGCCAGTCGTCGTCGACGACCGCGTACCAGGCCGAGTCGCGGATCGAGTCGGGCAGCACCATGTGCTTGCGGAAAATCCCCTCGAACGTCGCGCCCACCCCGAGCAGCGCGCCGCGCACGCGCAGGTTGCGGGCGTCCGTCTTGAACTCCACCCGCATCGCGCCCCAGGAATCAAAGGCGTGCTGCATCAGGAGGTACTTCGTCTCGATGTTCGCGCCCGTGCCCCACTGCGGGCGCTCGAGCCACGTCCAGCCGATCTCGAGCCTCTTGTGGAAAGGCTCGACGTTCAGATAGCGCGACGAGCCGACCGGGCGGTCGTCGACGTGGACGACGAACGGCACCTCGCTCTCGCTGGCGAGCGCCTGGTCGAACCAGCGGTCGAACCCGAGCGAGTACATGCCGGTGAAGCGGTGGATCTGCGGCTCGGCCTCCGCCGCCTCGCGAAGCCTCTCGCGGTGCCGCTCCTCGATCGGCTCGAGGCGGACGATGCGCCCGTCGATCGGCGCCTCCGGGCGCAGGTCAATCACGCGATCCACGTTTCTCAGTATCGCCGCACGGAAAGTTTCGCGGTATTACGCTCTTGAACAGGGGATGACGAACCCGCCGGATTTTGAGGTGACCTCGGGGGGCGCGATTGCGCTGCCTGTCGCTGCCATCACACGTAAGAGCCCGTCGAGGCTGTTCTGGGAGCGCTTCCGCCAGGACAAGGCCGCGCTTGCGGGAGGGGTCACGATCGTCGTCCTGATCGCGATCGCGATCTTCGGCGGACCGCTCGCGGCGAACATCACCGGCCACCCGCAGAACACGACCTACAGCCAGATGACGGACGCCTACGGCGTCCCGCTGGGCCCGAATGCTCAATTCTGGTTCGGCGCCGATGCCGCCGGACGCGATCTCTTCGTGCGCACGATGTACGGCGCGCGGACGTCGCTGTTCGTCGGGATCGTCGCCTCCGGCATCGCCGTGCTGATCGGGCTCGTCGTCGGGCTCGCCGCAGGTTTCTTCGGCGGCTTCGTCGACACGGTGCTCTCGCGCGCGTCGGACGTCCTGCTCGCCGTGCCGCAGATCCTGATCGCAGTCGGGATCGTCGCGGCGTGCTCGACCACCAAGGCCGGCTGCCTCGGGGGAGTGATCCAGCCCGGGATCACGGTCGTGATCGCGGTGATCACGATCTTCTCCTGGTCCTACATCGCGCGCATCGTGCGCGGCTACACGCTCTCGCTGCGCGAGAAGGAGTTCGTCGAGTCCGCGCGCGCCGCCGGCGCGAGCAACACCCGCATCCTCGCGACCGAGATCCTCCCGAACCTCGTCGGCCCGCTGATCGTCTACTCGACGCTCCTGATCCCGACGAACATCCTCTTCGAGGCCACCCTCTCGTACCTCGGCCTCGGTGTGCCCGCCAATCAAGCCTCCTGGGGATCGATCCTCAGCGACGCGTCACAGCTGTACGACGTCGCGTGGTGGTTGATGCTGTTCCCCGGCGGATTCCTGATCATCACGACACTCGCGTTCAACCTGCTCGGAGACGGCCTACGGGACGCCTTCGATGTGAGGTCGGAGCGATGAGAACGACCCCCAGTCCCCCTCACCCGACCAGTTCGGGCGGAAAGGAGAACCACCACAGGATGAATAGACACATCCGCATTGCGGCGATGCTTCTCGTCGTCGTGGCGTTCGCGGTCCTCGCTGCAGGATGCGGCTCGAAGAAGAAGGCCGCTACTTCTACGACGAGCTCCGCCACCCCGGGCAACAGCGCAGTCGGCTCGGGAACCTTCGACAACGGCTCCTCGAAGAAGGGCGGCAACTACCGCATCGGCTGGGAGCAGTCGTTCGGGTTCACGAACAACTTCGACCCGACCGGTGAGTACCTAGGCAACGCCTGGGGCCTCTACTCGAACCTGATGCTCCGTGCGCTCGTCGGCTACAAGCACCTGCCGGGCGCCGCGGGCAACGAGACGATCGGCGACCTCGCGACGGACGTCCCGACGCCGACCGACAGCGGGCTCACGTACACGTACAAGCTCCGCAAGGGCGTCAAGTGGGGCCCGCCGGTCAACCGCGCGGTCACCTCGAAGGACGTCGCGTACGCGATGAACCGGCTCGCCAACCCGAAGGACGGCGGCCAGTACTCCTTCTACTACACGGACATCGTCGGCTGGGATGCCGTCGCGAACGGCAAGGCGAAGACTGTCTCCGGCATCACGACGCCGGACGACCAGACGATCGTCTTCAAGCTGACGAAGCCCGTCGGCGACTTCAACCTGCGCATGTCGATGCCGGCAACGGCGCCGATCCCGCAGGAAGTCGGCTCGTGCTTCGAAGGCAAGCCCGGCGACTACGGCCGCGACGTCGTGTCGAACGGCCCGTACATGCTCAAGGGCATGGACGCGGTCAAGCTGCCGTGCTCGGCGCTCAAGCCGGCCACGGGCTACGACGGCGCGAACGGGAACCATCTGATCCTCGTTCGCAACCCGGCGTACGACCAGTCGACCGACCAGTACCGCAAGAACTACCCCGACACGTTCTCGTTCATGGTGAACTCGAACGCGGACGACATCTTCGCGAAGGTGCAGTCCGGGGCACTCGAGGACGAAGTCTCGAGCCCGCAACCGAAGACGATTCGGCAGTACGCGACGGACTCGACGCTGAAGCCGCGGATGATCCCGAACGTCGGTGACCGCACCAACTACTTCACGATGAACCTGACGCAGCCCCCGTTCGACGACGTTCATATCCGCAAGGCGATGAACTGGATCGTCGACAAGGCGGCGCTGCAGAAGGCGTGGGGCGGCCCGATCCCCGGCGCGATTGGAAACCACATCGTGCCGCCGGTGCTCTACAACAATGGCCTCGCCGAGTACAACCCGTACGCGACCGCGAACAACGCGGGCGACCTGGCGAAGGCACAGGCAGAGATCAAGCTGTCGAAGTACGACCCGGGCAAGACCGGCAAGTGCACTGCGGCAGCCTGCAAGGGCGTCCTCGTGATCGCAGACACCAGGGCTGTCGACACGCGCATGGTCCCGCTTCTCGAAGCCGACGCCGCGAAGATCGGGCTGACGCTGACGGTGCGCTCGATCAACGGTGCGTACACCACGATCCAGACACCGTCGAAGAACATCCCGTTCTCGGAGCGCCCCTCGTGGGGCAAGGACTTCGCAGACCCGGGCACGTTCTTCTCGCTGCTGTTCCATTCGAAGGCGATCATCAAGTCCGGTAACACGAACTACTCGCTCGTCGGCATCACGCCGGCGATCGCAGCGGCTGTCGGTGCGAAGGGCAACATCGCCGGCGTGCCGAGCGTCGACTCCGACATCAACAAGTGCCAGGCCGAGCTCGGCACGGCGCGCACGACCTGCTGGGAGAACCTGGACAAGAAGCTCATGGAGCAAGTCGTTCCGTGGGTCCCCTACCTCTGGCCGAACAACGTGTTCATCATCGGCCCGACAGTCAC
>JAOPYY010000052.1 GCA_025964395.1 Actinomycetes bacterium
GTGTTCCCAGATGAGAGCGGCAGGCAGGCTCACTTGAACGGCCAGGTCGCAGCTGCGCTCGGCCAGAACGGCCCCGATCTCCTGGACGGCGAGCCGCAGTTCGAGCAGATCGACGTGCTGGCGTCGAAGCTCCCCGGTTGACGGCGCCGACACTGGGCGCCGCTTGCTCAGGTGAACTTGTCGAGCACGACGACGGGGATTTCCCGGCCGCCGGAGGTGGTCTCGTATTCGGCGAAATTCGGGAACGCTTCCTTCTGCGCAGCCCAGATCCTCTCGCGCTCTTCGCCTGTTGTGACGCGCGCGGTCACGTCATATCGCTCAGTCCCGATCTCGATGCTCGCGTTCGGGTTGGCGACGAGGTTGTGGAACCAGTCCGGATTCGTCGGCGCCCCACCCTTGGACGCGAAGATGGCGACCGAATCGTCGCCGATGCGCTGATAGGCAAGCGGATTCACGCGCTCGATGCCGCTCTTCGCGCCTGTGTGGTGCACCAGCACGAGCGGAAGACCCTCGAACGGACCGCCAACCTGGCCGCCGTTGGCCCTGAACTCTTCGACGACCGGTTGATTGAAGTCGTTTGCTTCGCTCATCACTCAAGCGTACCGTCGTACAGAGGCCTGGGGCGATCACGTTCCGACGCGCAGCCCTTTTCGATCCCTGAGGAGACGCACATGAGCACGAAGGTCTGGTTCATCACGGGCACGTCCCGCGGCTTCGGCCGCGAGTGGGCGCTGGCCGCACTCGAGCGTGGCGACTCCGTTGCCGCGTCCGCGCGCGACGTCAGCAGCCTCGACGACCTCGTCGCCGCCCACGGCGACGCCGTGCTCCCGATCGCCCTCGATGTGACCGACCGGAAAGCAGCGTTCGCAGCCGTCGCGCAGGCCCACGCGCACTTCGGGCGCCTGGACGTGGTCGTGAACAACGCCGGCTACGGGCAGTTCGGGATGGTCGAGGAGCTCAATGAAGAAGAGGCGCGCGCGCAGATCGAGACGAACGTCTTCGGTGCGCTGTGGGTGACGCAGGCGGCGCTCCCGTTCCTGCGCGAGCAGAGCAGCGGTCACATCCTGCAGGTGTCATCGATCGGTGGGATCTCCGCGTTCCCGGGGATCGGGATGTACCACGCGTCGAAGTGGGCGCTCGAAGGGCTGAGCCAAGCGCTGTCCCAGGAGGTCGCCGGCTTCGGCATCAAGGTCACGCTGATCGAGCCAGGCGGGTACTCCACGGACTGGGGCGGCAGTTCGGCGATGCACGCGACCGAACTCCCCGAGTACGACGAGGTGCGCGCGCAGGCCGCGAACCGGCCGACCAGGCGCGGCACCCCGGGCGACCCGGTCGCGACGGGGCAGGCCGTCCTTACCCTGGTGGACTCGGACGACCCGCCGCTCCGGGTCTTCTTCGGCAAGGCGCCGCTCGCAATCGCGATGGCGGACTACGAGTCACGGCTCGCGACCTGGAACGAGTGGCAGCCGCTTTCCGACGCCGCGCACGGCGGAACGGAGGCACGCACAGATAGGGGCTAGCTAGGGGCCGCCGAGCGAACAGCCGCCGATGGTGTTGTTCCATTCCTGCTGGACGAGGTAGTAGTGCGTGTTCCACTGGACGTTCGCAGTCCCGCCGTTCAGTGACGGCGTGCCGAAGTCCCAGGCGCACTTGTCGGCGTTCTCGTGCTGGGTCAGGTCGTACCAGGCGTCGAGTTGCGGGTCTGTCACGGCTTCCATGTGCTCGTGGCTCGTGACGTTGATCGTCGAGTCCGCCGCGATGTCGTTGTTCGGCGAGCTCGGTACGCGGCAGCCGGGCGCCGAGTCCGCGTACGGCTGGCTCGCGTAGATCACCGTCTGGCCGTTCAGCGTGGAGTGGCTGTGGTAGGCGCAGTAAAACGTGAAGGCGCATTCGGTTCCGCCCACGCACGATCCTTCGCCTGCCGATGTGTAGACGAAGAACACGTGGTCAGGCCCAGCGGTCCAACCGTTCGTCTGGATTGCCTTCGCAACCTCCGCCTGGAACTGCGCGTCGTTCAAGCAGTTGCCGGGCGTCGCGGTGTCGTTGCACGTCGACGCGGGGTAGGCGCTCGTGTCGACCCACGATCCGCCAAACGTCGAGCTGTTCGCAATGTGCGCGGTCCCGTCGTAGTACTGCGTGTTGATGTTGTAGAGCGCACTACCTCCGACGTCCTGGAAGTAGCGGCTGATCAGCGCGTTGTACGTCGAGCTGACCGCGGTGAGCGCACCGCTCTGCAGCGTCGGCGGCTCCCAGAAGATCGCGTATGTCGTGCTCGTCGCGTGCATGGTCGGGCCGCCCCAATACATCAGGTTGTTGGGGGCGGCGGTCGGTGCGATCCCGGCCGCCGCCGCGATGTGGATGGGGCCGACGGTGAGGCGCGGGGTGGCGCCCGCGGACTGCGGCCCGATCAAGAGGGCGAGCGCGCCTGCGAGCGCGATCAATGACTTCCGCAAAGGGAGACCTCCCTCGGTTGTTCTGCGGAGACCTGTCTCAATTTACAAAATATAAAACGAATCGAGGCGCCAGGAGCCCGCAGCCAGCGGTCGAGCGCCAAGGTCACCATTTCGGGTCGTACAGGTTGCAAGAAGGGGTAACCCCGCCGATTTGCAGCTGTTTTCGCTCACTTGGGTGCCGGTGGGCGCCGATACGCGGGCGAGGAGACGTTGCCTCGCCGATCGGTGAAGAGAGAGGCCGCCCGCCCGTGATCCGTCTGAAGTCCTGGTTCGTGGTCAGCGTCCTGGTATTGCTCGCTGCCGCGACCGCTGTATCCTCCCGCGCCGGCACGTCGACGTCCTTCACGCTCAACGCAGGTGTGCTGTCGATCAGCGCGCCGGCCGGCCCGGTCTCGCTCGGATCACAGCTGGTCTCGGGCAGTGCGAGCACGATCAGCGGCTCGCTGGGCGTCGTGACCGTGACCGACCAGCGCGGCGGCGCCACCGCATGGGTGGCCTCGGTGATCGTGACCGCCTTCACGCCCACGACGGGCCCGGCTGTCACGGCAATCCCGGCCACGTCGGTCAGCTACGCGGCCGGCACGGTCACCGAGGTCGGCGTGACCACGGTCAAACCCGCGACGACGGATCTGACCGGTGTCTCGCCGGTCGTGAACGGCACCAGCACCGGTCTCAGCACCGCCTCCTGGAATCCGACCATCTCCGTGCTGTTGCCTGCGAACGCCGCGCCAGGCGTCTACACCGCCACGATCACCCACTCGGTCGCGTGACCGAAGCATGCGTGGTCGCTTGTTCATTGGGGTGTCCGTGCTGCTCGTCGGGATCACGGCCCCGGCGCTGGCTGCAGTAGCGGCAGCCCCGGCCGCTCCAGGCGGGATCGGCGTCCGGCTGCTCGCCGTGCCGGGAGCGTCGTCCGCAAATCCTCAGTTCAACGGTTACATCACCGGGGTTGTCGTGCCGGGAACGACCATTCGCCGACGCATCGCGGTCGAGAACTCGACCCGGGGGGCGGTGAGCGTGGCGGTCTACCCGGGCGCTGCCTCGATACGCCGGGGGGTCTTTGCGTTCGCTCCCCGGCGCCGCCGCAACGACCTTGCGCGTTGGACGGCGGTGAGCAGCGCGGTCCTTCACTTGCCGGCAGGCGGGCTGAGGTTCGTCACCGTGACGGTCAGCGTTCCGCGCTTCGCCTCCCCGGGGGAACGCCACGCCGTGGTCTGGGCAGAGCTCGCCGCGCCGGCGACGAGCGGCGTGCGACTGATCAACCGCGTCGGCATCCGGCTCTATCTCACCGTCGGCGCGGGCGGCAGCGCACCCGTGGACTTCACGATCGGTCGGCTGAAGGCAGCCCGCTCGACCGGAGGGGCGCCGCTCGTGCAGGCGACGCTTCGGAACAGCGGTTCTCGCACGCTGGCGATCGCCGGCAGCCTCACTCTCTCGAACGGCCCGGGCGGCACCAACGCCGGCCCGTTCCCTGCGGCGCTCACTCGCGCGCTGTCTCCCGGCGGTTCAGCGCAGTTGCGCGTGCAACTCGACCCTCGCCTGCCGCTCGGCCCGTGGCATGCCCGGCTCCGGCTGCACAGCGCCACGCTCAAACGTGACGCGGCTGCGACCCTCAGCTTCCCGCGCGCGCAGCCGGTGGGCGCCGCAGCTCCGGCTGGGTCAAACGGCGGCTGGACACGGCAGCTGCTGCGTGCTCTCGTGCTGTTCGACCTCGCGGGCGCGGTCGCTGTCGTTCTGCTCGCGGCGAACAAGAACGTCGGCTTGCTGCGCGGTCGAATAGCCCGAACCTGATTCGGTCTCAGCCGAACCAGATTCGAGAGTTTCGACCTTGCACCCCGAGTGCGGAAGCTCGTGAACCTGTTCGTAAACCCCGCGAATCAGTTCAGCTCCGTATGAGGCGTGACCCGCGCGCCGTCCATAGCTAGGAGTACGGCGCTTCCCCGCGAATCCACCCTTGATGAAGCGGGGAGAGCTCAATTCCAGGCTGTTGATCCTGGTCACGTTGGCGCTGGTCGCGTTCGGCCTCGTGATGGTCTACAGCGCCACCTCGGCTGCAGCCGCGGTCGGCGGCAAGGACCCGAGCTACTACCTCAAGCGCCAGGGGATCTACGCGGCGCTCGGGATCGTCCTGATGATGGTCGCGCAGCGCTGGGACTACCGCCGGCTGAAGGCGCTCGCGCCGATGCTGATCCTCGGTTCGCTCGCGCTGCTCGCGGCGGTGCTCGCGATCGGCCCGGCGATCAACGGCGCGCGCCGTTGGATCTCGCTCGGCCCTGCCGTCTTCCAGCCCTCGGAGCTGGCGAAGCTCTCGCTCGCCATCTGGGCCGCGGCGTACCTCTCGCGCCGCCCGGCGCCGCGCGACCTGCGCGAGCTCTGGCGTCCAGTTGGTGCGCTCGCCGCAGTCTTCTGCGTCCTCCTGATCCTGGAGCCCGACATGGGCACCGCGATCGCGCTGATGGTGATGCTGATCGGGATGCTAGTTGTCGCCGGCACGCCCGCGGGGACGCTGTTCGCCGCGATGACGATCGCGGGCACGCTCGGGACGATCGCGATCTGGATGGAGCCGTACCGCCGCGCGCGCTTCTTCGCGTTCCTCAATCCGTGGCACGACGCGCAGGGCACGGGCTTCCAGATCGTGCAGGCCATGATCGGGATGGGCTCCGGCGGGTGGTTCGGGGTCGGCCTCGGCCAGGGGATCCAGAAGATCTTCTATCTCCCGGAAGCGCACACCGACATGATGCTCGCGAACATCGGCGAGGAGCTCGGGCTCGCCGGAGTCCTCTGCGTGATCGGCGCCTACGCACTCTTCGCCTACGCGGGGTTCGGGATCGCGATGCGCTGCAAGGATCCGTTCGGCAATCGGCTCGCGACGGGCCTCCCCGTGCTGATCTGCGGGCAGGCGGCGAGCACCCTGCTCGCGGTGATGGGGACCGCTCCCCTGACCGGGATTCCGCTGCCATTCCTCTCCTACGGCGGCTCCAGCCTCGTCTTACTCCTCGCCGGGGTCGGGATTCTCCTTAACATCGCCCAACGTGGCAGTTCAGCGACA
>JAOPYY010000067.1 GCA_025964395.1 Actinomycetes bacterium
CCCGCGTTCGAGTTGGCGATGATCGAGTTGATGATCGCGGCGAACACGAGCACCCAGCCCGCGCCCCAGAACACCTTCGCCATCTCGCGCCACGGGTCGCCGCTGCCGCCGGCCTTGGCGGCGAACGTCGCGACGCCGCCCTCGCCGAAGACCCAGGCGTAGGAGAGCAGCACGTAGAAGAGCCCGATCCCGAGGCACGAGTAGACGACCGCGCGCGGGATCGTGCGCCGCGGGTGCTTCGCCTCCTCGCCGAGCGGCGCCGCGGCCTCGAAGCCGATAAACGCGAGGATCGCGAAGACCATCCCCTTGCCGACTCCCGTGAACGCGCCCTCGGGTGCGTTGTTCGGGTTGAACGGCTGCAGGCTCAGGTCGCCCGCGTGGGAGATCAGGATCCAGATCGCGAGCGCCGCGAAGACGCCGATCTCGAACACACCGAGGATCACGCCCGCCTTCGCGGAGATGCGGATGTCACGGTAGGTGAGCAGGAAGACGATCGCCGCCGTGGCAAGCACCCAGATCCACCACTGGCCGGTGTAGCTCCAGCCGACCTCGCTCTTCATCACCTCGTGCATGGCCCAGCCGCACTCGAGGAAGAGGAACGGCGCGACGAGCGGTTCGAACAGGAGGAAGAGCCAGGCGACCATCCAGCCGACATACGGGCCGAGCGTTCGCGCGGCGTAGGTGTAGAGACCGCCTGCGGACGGCAGCTCTTTCGCAAGCTGGCCGATCGAGTTGGCGGCGAGCAGGCACGCGGCGAGGGCCAGGCCGACGGAGAGCGGGAGCGCGGCGCCGGCGTGCGGCACCGAGATGTAGATCGAGTACGCGACGGCGGCCGCGGGCGCCATGTGCGTGATCGACTGGAAGAGGACACCCGGCAGCCCGATCGAGTGCTCGCGCAGGTGGTCGAAGTCGCGTCTACCCGCTGTTGAGCCAGCGTCCATTCTCGAACCTCCGAGGGATTCGTAGGGGTGCCGCGATCGTCTCAAACGCGGCGGCTGCCGCCAAGACCCGAGGTGTCGGACACCGCCGCGGCCGGCTCAGTGCCGGAAGTGGCGGCGGCCGGTGAAGACCAGCGCGGCACCGGCCGCGTCGACGGCCGCCGCGACGTCTGCGTCGCGCTTGGAGCCGCCCGGCTGGATGATCGCTGCGATCCCCGCGCCGAGCGCGAGCTCGGGGCCGTCGGCGAACGGGAAGAACGCGTCGCTCGCCAGCACGGCTCCCTGCAGGTCGTGGCCGTGCGCGCGCGCCTTCTCGACCGCGATCCTGACCGAGTCGACGCGGCTCATTTGCCCCGCGCCGACCCCGATCGTCTGCAGGTCTCGCACGATCACGATCGCGTTCGACGAGACGTGCTTGCAGACCCGCCACGCGAACAGAAGGTCGCCCCACTGCTGCTCGGTCACCTCTCCCGCGACGACCTGCATCTCCTCGCGGTCCTGGATGTCCGAGTCGCGCTCCTGCACGAGCATGCCGCCGAGCACCCGCTTGTAGTCGCGCTCGCCCGGGGTCTCGGACCGGCGCTCGCGGTCGTGGAGGATCCGCAGCGCTTTCTTCCTCCGCAGCGCCTCGACGGCGTCGTCGTCGAAGCCCGGCGCCATCAGCACCTCGACGAAGTGCTCGGCGATGCGCGCGCCCAGCGCTCCGTGGATGTCCCGGTTGACCAGCGCGACGCAGCCGAACGCGGAAACCGGATCGGCGGCGAGCGCGCGCTCCCACGCTTCCTCGATCGTCGCGGCGACGGCGACACCGCACGGATTCGCGTGCTTGACGATCACGACGGCCGGCATCACGAACTCGCGCAGCACGCGGCGCGCGCCCTCGAGGTCGACGAGGTTGTTGTACGAGAGCTCCTTGCCGCCGAGCTGCTCCACCTGGGAGAGCAGGTGGCGCCGCGCGCCGACCTCGCGGTAGTACGCGCCCGCCTGGTGTGGGTTCTCGCCGTAGCTGAGGTTCGTCACCTTGCGCAGCGCGAGCGTCAACTGCTCGGGGAACCGCTCGGTGTCGCCGAACCAGTTCGCGATCGTCGCCTCGTATACGGCACTTGTCTCGAATGCCTCGCGGGCGAGGCGCCTGCGCGTGTCGCCGGTGGTGTCCCCGTGCTCGCGCAGCTCGGCCAGTACGTCCTCGTACTGGTCGGGGCTCGACACGACCGTGACGTGGGCGAAGTTCTTCGCGGCGGCGCGGAGCATCGACGGCCCGCCGACGTCGATCATCTCGACGACTTCCGCCTCGCTCCTGCCGCGTTCGGCCGCCACCTTCGCGAAGGGGTAGAGGTTCACGCAGACGAGGTCGATCGGCAGGATGTCGTGCTCGGCGAGCGTGTCGACGTGCTCGGGCAGGTCGCGCCGCGCCAGGATTCCCGCGTGGATGCGCGGGTGCAGCGTCTTGACGCGGCCGCCGAGCATCTCGGGCGCGTGCGTCACGTCCTCGACAGTCGTCACCTCGAGTCCTTGCCCCTCGAGGAACGACGCGGTGCCGCCGGACGAAACGAGCTCCCAGCCGAGCTCCGACAACGAGCGCGCGAACGCGTCGATGCCCTCCTTGTCGTAGACGCTGATCAGGGCGCGGCGAGACACAGGTCTCTCACCACCTCGGGCAGCAACCGGTGCTCGACCGCATGGATCCGCTCGACCAGCGTGTCGCGCGGCTCGACGGGCACCTCTTCCTGCGTGATGAGGGGGCCGGTGTCGAGCCCTTCGTCGACGTAGTGGACGCTGACACCCGTTGTGCGGGCGCCGGCGGCGAGTGCGTCGTCGATCGGGTGCGCGCCGGGAAACGCGGGCAGCAGCGAGGGGTGGACGTTGATCACGCGCTCAGGGAAACGCTTGAGGAACGGCGGGGTGAGCAGGTGCATGTAGCCCGCCAGCACGACGAGCTCGACGCGGTGCTCCTCGAGCCACGTCGCCATCACGAGGTCGCGCTCGGCGCGGTCTGCGTGGCAGTCGAGGCCGAACGTCGCGGTCGGAACACCGGCCTCGCGTGCGCGCACGAGCGCGTACGCGTCCTTGCGGTTCGCCGCGACCGCGCTCACGGGCAGTCCCGCGTCGAGCAGTGCCTGCAAGTTTGTACCGTTGCCGCTGACGAGGACGCCGATCACCGGATCCGCCCGATCACGGTTTCGCCGGCTGCCGGTTCGGCGACGACGGCGCACCAGCCGATCCCGAGGTTGAACACGCGCCGCAGCTCGATCTCGTCGACGTGGCGTGCGAGCCACGCGAAGACGGGCGGCCGCTCCCACGCATCCCACTCGAGTTGTGCTGTCAGTCCTGCGGGCACGACGCGCTCGAGATTTCCGAGGACACCGCCGCCCGTGACGTGCGCGAAGGCTTTCGCGCGGCCGCGGAGCGCGCGCGCAACGTCGAGGTAGAGGCGCGTCGGCGCGAGCAGGTCGTCGCCGTCGTAGTCCTCCGCTTCCAGCACGCGCCGGACGAGCGTGAACCCGTTCGCGTGCACGCCTGCGGACGGCCAACCGACCACCGCGTCACCGGCCTTGATCGTCGAGCCGTCGATCACGTCGTCGCGGGCGACGATGCCGACGGCGGTGCCAGCGAAGTCGAGTTCGCCCTCGACGTAGATGCCGGGCAACTCGGCCGTCTCGCCGCCGACGAGTGCAACGCCGGCCTCGCGGCAAACCGTGGCGGCGCCCTCGACGAGCTCGGCCACCTCCTCGAGGCGGATCTCGTTCGCCGCGACGTAGTCGAGCAGCATCAGCGGCTCGGCGCCGCAGGTCAGCACGTCGTTGATGCAGTGCGCGGCGAGGTCGGCGCCGCAGTCGCGCAGGCGGCCGCGGGCGCGGGCGAGGATCAGCTTCGTGCCGACGCCGTCGGTCGAGGCTGCGAGCAGCCGGTCGCCGTCGAGCGGGTGCAGCCCGGCAAACGCGCCGAAGTTCGTCGCGCCGGTCGATTCGACGGCCGCACGCAACCGTTCGACGATCGAGTCGGCGGTGGAGAGCGAGACCCCCGCAGCGGCGTAGCTGTGCTCCGTGCTCAAGAGAGCAGTGTACGGCCGCGCTCGGCGGAGAGGCCTGACAAACCTCTATCCGAACCGCTCGCCGTGCAGTTCCGGCCGGCCTTCCGGGCCGCCGGCGAGGAACGTCACAACGGCGTCACCAATCAGCACCGAATTCTCCTCGAGCTCGGCGCCGAGGATGTCCGCCAGGGCGCCCGCCTTCGCCTCCGGCTCGTCGGAGCGCAGCTGGAGCTCCGTCAGCTTTAGCTCCTCCTGCTCCGACAGGAGGTCGTCGATCCACTCGCGCGGCGGGTGGATCTCGATGCGGTAGCCGGCGTTCGTGGCGACGAACGTGCGGCGCCCGCCGTGCTCCTGCACCCGCAGGTTCCACTGCATCGCCCGCCCGAGCACCGCCTGGAACTCAGCTTCGTCGAGGGCGACCCCGATGTGGTCGAGCCGCGGCACACGCCAGTGGCCCGGTTGCACGACGACGTTCACAGCCCCGCGCTCGAGCTCCGACAGCCGCGGCTTGAAGCCGTCGAGGTCGAGCTTCTCCCACGGGGTTCCGGGCTCGATCGCGACGTGCTCCTCGCCGACGCGCCCGTACCGCGCAACCAGGTTGAAGCCGAGCTTGCCGAGGTAGCGCGCCTCGACGTCGCGGAGCTGCGAGGTGACCAGGTGGTAGTGGAAGAGCTCCACGTGCCTATCCTTCCAAGAGCCGTGGACGCTCCGTCGCTGCTCACCCCTTGGACGTTCGAGCCGCTTCAGGTCGTCCCGACGGTGATCGTCGCGCTGCTCTATCTCCGCCGCTCGCGGACGCTGGCGCGCGAGGGACGGCCGGTCCCGGGCTGGCGCCGGGCGAGCTTCTGGACGGGCATCGCGCTCGTCGTCCTCGCGCTCAACTCACCGATCGACGCGCTCGGCGAGGAGCATTTCTTCTTCATGCACATGACGCAGCACGTGCTGCTCGGCGATCTCGCGCCGCTCTGCTTCGTGGCGGGGATGACGGGACAGATCCTGCGGCCCGTGCTCGCCTGGAGCGTGGTCGAGAAGCTGCGCGTGCTCGCCCATCCGCTGATTGCGATCCCGTTGTGGGCGGCCGACCTCTACATCTGGCACATCCCGTATCTGTACGACGCGGCCCTGCATCACACGGCGATCCACGCGTTCGAGCATTTCTGCTTCTTCACGTTCGGCTGCCTGATGTGGGAGCCGGTCGTCGAGACGCTGCCCGCGCCCGCGTGGTTCGGGACGGGGCCGAAGATCGCCTACATCTTTGCCGTGCGCCTGATCGAGACCATTCTCGGCAACATCTTCATCTGGTCGAACACCGCGTTCTACGGCGTCTACCGCCACGCGCCGGAGTGGGGGATTACACCGGCGCACGATCTCAATCTCGGCGGGATCGTGATGATGGCCGAGGGATCGCTGGTGACGCTCGCCGCGCTCGTCTGGCTGTTCCTGCGCATGGCCTCGGAGGGGGAGACGCGGCAGCGCCTCCTCGAGCAGGGGCTCGATCCGCGCCAGGTCAAGCGCGCGGTTCGCTACGGGCGCGCGGAGGATCTGGGCGCTCCACGCTGAACTTCTTGCGGCAAACGCAACGAGGAGGAACCCGATGACCGCTCCCGAGAATCGCCCGAACTACGGAGCCGGGCCTAACTGGCCGGCAGGCGCCCGCCTACCGATCCCGGGTAACGCCGAGTGGTTCTGGTGGGCCGTCATGGCCATCGTGGTGGCAATCGTCGCGCTCGCTTCGGACCGTGTGGACTCCGGCACGTGGGTGGAGTTCATGAAGTGGACGACGGCTGCGTACCTGATCTCCCGCGGGATCGCGAAGGCGTCCCGCGTGCTCGAGCAGTAGTTAGAACAGTTCCGTTAGACGGGCTCGAACCTGAGCTTCGCCGCGTCTGCCGGCACGCGCGTTGGATACTCGCGCGTCAGGCAGGCGCGGCAGAGCGCGCTCGCCGGCCGCCGCGTCGCGGCCTGTAGTCCCTCGAGGGAGATGTACGCGAGGCTCGTCGCGCCGATCGCGGCGCGTACTTCCTCGATGGTCGAGTGCGCGGCGATCATCTCGTCCTCGGACGCGAGATCGATCCCGTAGTAACAGGGTGAGATCACCGGCGGCGACGAGACGCGCACGTGCACCTCTGCGGCCCCGGCGTCGAACAGCATCTGGACGATCTGCCGCGTCGTCGAACCGCGCACGATCGAGTCGTCGACGACGACCAGGCGCTTGCCGGCCACCTCGGCGAGCGGGTTGAACTTCATCCGGATCCCCTGCT
>JAOPYY010000073.1 GCA_025964395.1 Actinomycetes bacterium
GCCGCCCCGTAGATCACCGACCCGGGCGCGAACGATCGCGAAATGCCGCTGACGACGCGCTGGTCGGCGTCCGCCGCGATCAGCCTCCGCCCGATCGCCGCGTAGAACCACATCACGCCGTACGAGATCGCCATCAGCGTGAAGGTCAGCCCGTACGCGAACGCCGCGGATTTCGATCCCTCGCGCAAGTGCTCGGCGACGACGCGCGTCGGGAACGGGCTGAACGCGACGGTCATCAAAAAGATGACGTTGATGAACAGGAACGTGCGGTCGACCCGGTCGATCTGCTCCATCACCGTGTGGTGATTGACCCAGATGATCCCGATCGTCAGGAACGAGATCGCGTAGGCGACGTATGACGGCCAGGCATGCACGAGGTCGTGCGAGACCGAGCCGTGGCCGGGAAGCTTCACCTCGAGGATCAGCAGCGTCGCCGCGATCGCAAAGACGCCGTCGCTGAACGTCTCGAGCCGGGCGGTCTGTTTCATGCAGCCGACATGTATGCCGACCACCGCTCGGCGATCCGATCGCCCTCGAAGCGGAAGACGACGATTCCGTACTGGACGTAGCCTGTCTGCGCGGCATTCCAGTGGAGCCGCAGCGCGACCCGGTCATCCTCCCCGAAGACGTCCTCGATCGCAATCGTCAGGTCGGGATGGTGCGAGATCATCGCGCCCGCAAACGCCTTGGCCGCCTCGGGGCCTGACGGGGTGCCGGGCGGCGCGTCGTGGTCGACGAAGTCAGGCGTGACCAGTTCGTTGACCACATCGAGGTCGCCGGACGTGATCCGGGCGAAGTAACTGACTGCGATCTCCTTCTTGTCCATCGTTATTCGTCGCCTCCGTCGAGCCTACGGCTCACCAGTTTAGGATCGAACGATGAGCTTCAGCGGATCAATGATCCAGAACGCGATCTACATCGCCCAGCAGCCGCCCGAGTGGCCGGTCTCCTCCGAGGACTGGGAGCGGGCAGCCGAGGAGAAGCTCGACCCCGGCGCGTTCGGCTACATCGCGGGCGGCGCGGGGGCGGAATCGACGATGCGCGCCAACCTGGACTCGTTCCAGCGGTGGCGGATCCGGCCCCGGATGCTGGCCGGGAACGCCGTGCGCGACATCTCGGTCGACGTGCTCGGGATGCACTCGCCGGCGCCGTTCTTCCTCGCGCCGGTCGGGGTGCTGTCGATCGCGCACGAGGAGGCGGAGGTGGGAGTGGGCGAGGCGTCGGCTTCGTCCGGCGTGCCGATGTTGCTCTCGAGCGCGGCGACGCATTCGATCGAAGAGGTCGCGGCGACGGGTGCCCCGCGCTGGTTCCAGCTCTACTGGGTGAACGACCGCGAGATCTGCGCGAGCTTCGTGCAGCGCGCCGAGGCCGCCGGCTACGGCGCGATCGTCGTCACGCTCGACACGCTGACGCTCGGCTGGCGCCCGCGCGACCTGCGACAGGCCTACCTCCCGTTCATCAAGGGCGAGGGCTGCGGCCAGTTCTTCAGTGACCCGGTCTTCCTCTCGCGGCTCGACAAGACGCCGGAGGAGGACCCGCTCACCGCCGCGGCGACGATGCTCGCCACGTTCCCGAACCTCGGGCTGAGGTGGGATGACCTCGGGTGGTTGCGCGCGCAGACGAAGCTGCCGATCCTCGTCAAGGGCGTGCTCACTGCCGACGACGCGGCGCTTGCGCTCGAGCACGGGATGGACGGCGTAATCGTCTCCAACCACGGCGGCCGGCAAGTCGACGGCGCCGTCGGCGCGCTCGACGCGCTTGTCGAGGTGCGCGACGCGCTCCCGGGGGCGACCGTGCTGATGGACGGCGGCATCCGTTGTGCCGCGGACGTGCTGAAGGCGATGGCGCTCGGCGCCGACGCGGTGCTGCTCGGGCGGCCGTACGCCTACGCACTCGCGGTCGGCGGGCAGCGCGGCGTCGAGGAGCTGATCCAGAACCTGATGGCGGAGATCGACCTCAACCTCGCGCTCGCCGGCGGACACTCGATCCGCGACCTGAACAGGTCTTGGCTATCTGCGACCCCATCACCGTGATAGCTGTCGCCGCCTGCCCGCGCTGCGCGGCGCGATGCGGCGTCCTCGCCTTTACCGATAGTCCCGCTATCGGAAAAGGCTGCGTCCTTGCCTCGCACCACGCATCACGGCCATTCGACGGAGCATCACGGTGAAGGGGCCGCAGCGCGGCGTAGTCCTCGGCGAGCCGGGCTCCGTCGCGCTCGAGGAGATCCACGTCGACGCGCCCGGCCCGGGCGAGGTGCTCGTCCGCATTGAGGCGACCGGCGTCTGCCACAGCGACCTGCACGTGATCGAGGAGGACGGCTGGCATCACGCGCTGCCCGTGCTGCTCGGCCACGAGGGCGCGGGCACGATCGAGGCGGTCGGCCCCGGCGGCGAAGGGCTAGCCGAGGGCGACCGCGTCGTGATTGGCTGGAAGGCAGCCTGCGGCCAATGCTCGATGTGCAAGCGTCGCCGGCCGCGGCAGTGCAAGAAGCCGCCCGCTGCGCCGGGCCGGCTGCATCGCCACGACGGCGCGGAGCTCACGCCCGTGCTCCGCACCGGCACCTTCGCGACGCACACCGTCGTCCCGGCCGTCGCCGCGGTCAAGATCCCGCGCGAGCTGCCGGTCGAGCAGGCCTGCCTGATCGGCTGCGCGGTTGCGACAGGCGTCATGTCGGTGCTCGAGACGGCGAAGGTGTGGGAGGGCGCGCGCGTAGCCGTGATCGGCTGCGGCGCCGTCGGCCTCTCGGTGATCCAGGGCGCGCGCATCGCCGGCGCCTCGGAGATCCGCGCGATCGACCTCGACGAGCGCAAGCTCGAGCAGGCCACGCACTTCGGCGCCACCCACACGGAGCCAGGCCCCGTCGACTTCGTCTTCGACGTCGTCGGCCGCAGCGCGACGTTCGACCAGGCGCTCGGGATGATCGTGAGCGGCGGCACCGTTGTCCTGATCGGGCTCTCGCCCGCCGGCGAGAAGGTTGAGCTCGACCTGCCTGGGCTGTTCGCGAAGCGCGCGCGCATCCTCGTCTCCCACGGCGGCGACCATCTGCCGGAGGAGGACTTCCCGCGCCTCGCACGCTGGGCACTCGAGGGCAAACTCGACCTCGCGGGCATGGTCACCCGCACCGCGCGGCTCGACGGCTGGGAAGAGGCACTCGCCGCGATGAAGAGCGGCGACGTGATTCGCACCGTGCTCACGCCCTGAACGCGTCCTGAACGCGATCAATCCGAGGCAGGTGCTGGCTCCGTACAACGGGAGTCCTCTACGAAAGGAACCCGACCATGAAACGGAGCCTCCTCGTTTTCGGCGTCGTCGTCGCGGCTGCCGCCGCCCTGACGGCCGTCGCGTTTGCACGGCACTCCTCGACGCTGACGCTCAACGGCACAGACGGCCCCGGCTACACGATCAACTTGAAGATCGGCGGCAAGGCCGTTTCGAAACTGAAAACCGGGACGTACAAGGTCGTGATCAGCGATCGCGCTGCGATGCACGGTTGGTCGCTCGACGGTCCGAACGGGTTCGCCAAGGACCTTTCGCCGGTCCCGTTCGTCGGGACCAAGACCGTCACGCTGAAGCTGAAGGCCGGCAAGTACAAGTTCTATTGCCCGGCTCACGAGGCGACGATGTTCGGCCACTTCACGGTCGCGTAGCGCGAGATTCGACGCGAAGCGGCCGGAGTCTGGCGCCGGCCGCTTCGTGTAGCGTCAGCGCCCCGTGAAACCGATCGACCACTTTCGCGCAATCGTTGCGGGCGAGACCGATCCCCCGCCGATCGCCAAGTTGATCGGGTTCGCGATGACCGAGATCGAACCCGGCCGCGCGGTGTTCGAGATGGACGCCGGGCCGCAGCACGCGAGCCCGCTCGGCACGCTCCACGGTGGCGTGATCTGTGACCTCGTCGACGGCGCGATGGGCTGTGCCCATGCCTCGCAGCTCGAAGACGGCGAGACGTTCACGACGCTCGAGCTGAAGATCAATTACCTGAAGCCGGTCTGGAGCGGCCATCTCGTCGCCGAGGGAAGGGTGATCAAGGCGGGGCGTACGATCGGTCTCGTCGAGGGCCGGGTCACCGACGAGTCGGGCTCGCTCGTCGCCTATGCGACCTCGACGTGCATGACGCTGCGTGGCGACGCGGCAAAAGGCCGTTAGGATCGGCACATGGAGCTCCGCGACACCCCGGAAGAGGCGGCCTTCCGGCAGGAAGTGCGCGAGTTCATCGCGGCCAACCTCCCGGACGGCTCGGCCAAGCGGGGTGCGCGCCGGTTCGAGGACGACGACCGCGCCTGGAGCCAGAAGCTCGGCGAGGCCGGCTACGCAGGTCTGACGTGGCCGAAGGAGTACGGCGGTTCGGGCGCGCCGTACAGCCACCAGGCGATCTATCTCGAGGAGCTCGCGCGCGCCGAGGCGCCGTCGCATCTCGGCGTGATCGGCCTCGGCATGGCCGGGCCGACGATCATCGCGTGGGGCACCGACGAGCAGAAGGAGCGCTACCTCTCGAAGATCCTCCACGCGGAGGAGATCTGGTGCCAGGGCTTCTCGGAGCCCGACGCGGGCAGCGATCTCGCCGCCTCGCGTACGCGCATCGAGGACCAGGGCGACCACTTCCTCGTCAACGGCCAGAAGGTGTGGTCGTCGTTCGCGCACATCGCGGACTTCTGCATCCTCGTCGGCCAGGGCCTGCCCGACGCGCCGAAGTACAAGAACCTCACGTACCTAATCGTCGACATGCACGCGCCCGGTGTCGAGGTTCGCCCGCTCGTGCAGATCACCGGGCACCCGGAGTTCAACGAGATCTTCTTCACCGACGTCAAGGTGCCGAAGGAAAACATCCTCGGCGGCGTCGGCGACGGCTGGCAGGTCGCCATGACGACGCTGCTGCACGAGCGGGGCACGCTCGGCTTCGCCCTTTCGGCGACGCTCGACGTCGCGGTGCGCAAGCTGATCGCGCTCGCCAAGGAGCGCAAGGTGACCGACGCGATCCTGCTCGACCGGATCGCGCGCGAGTGGATCGAGCTGCAGGCGCTCAAGTACACGAACTACCGCTCGCTGACCGCGCTGCAGAAGACCGGTGTGCCCGGGCCGGAAGGTTCCGCGTCGAAGCTCGTCTGGTCGGAGAACAACCAGCGCCTGACGAAGCTCGCGCTCGAAATCCTCGGCTCGCACGCGCAGCTGACGAACGGCGAGAGCGGCGGCGACGGTTACTGGCAGTACCAACAGCTTCGCTCGCGCGGCAACACGATCGAGGCCGGCACGAGCGAGATCCTCCGCAACATCGTCGCCGAGCGTGTGCTCGGACTACCGAGGAGCAGGTAGTGGACTTCTCGTTCAGCAGCGAGCAGGACGACCTCCGCCGCGAGGCGCGCGCGTTCCTCGAGGCGAACCCGTCGCCCTCGATGGAGCAGCTCGCGGGGCTCGGCTGGGTCGGAATTCTCAAAAGTGACGACTTCACGTTCCTCGACGCGGCGGTGATCTTCGAGGAGCTCGGCCGTGCGCTCTACCACGGCCCGTATCTCCTGAACGAGGTCGCCGGCCAGCCCGGCGACGAGGTCTGGTCGATCGAGATCGACGGCTACGTGCCGCACCTCGAGAAGGTCGCGCGCGTCTTGCGGCCCGACATGACCGCGGAGCAGGCGCAGGGTGAGACGGTGGCTGCGGTCGACGACGGGCTCGAGCTCGGGCGCGTATCGCGAAACGGCTCCGAGCCCGCCCAGGGCTCGTGGGACGACGTGCGGCGCAGGCTGCTCGCGGGCTTCGCGCTCTACCAGGTCGGGCTCGGCTCGAAGGCGATCGAGATGGCGATCGAGTACGCGGGCAAGCGCGAGCAGTTCGGCAAGAAGATCGGCACGTACCAGGCGATCTCGCACTCGCTTGTCGACGGGTACGTCGCGATCGAGCTGTCGCGTTCGCTCGCCTACTGGGCTGCGTGGTGTGTCGCCGAGAACGACGAGCAGGTCGATCTCGCCGTTGCGTCTGCGAAGTCGCAGGCCGGCGAGGCGGCGGTGCTCGCGTGCGAGAAGTCGATCCAGGCGCACGGCGGCATCGGCTTCACCTGGGAGCACCCGCTGCACCGGTACTACAAGCGCGCGTTGTGGCTCGAGGGTGCGCTGGGGTACGGGCGCGTGCACCGCGCGGAGATCGCGCAATCGCTCTTGGCCGGATAGCCGCAGGCGTGGTTGCGGGGATGGCTCAGACCAAGCCAGGTGGCGCGATCGGCCGCAGTGCATACAGGACGTACGGTCAAGGCCGAGCGTGACGCCTGGCGCCGCGTCTGAGCCACCATCCGCGGCGGCGGCTGTGGCTATTCGGCCGAGAGTCTTAGTCACTGGTGCGTCGACAGGGATCGGCCGTGCGACGGCTGAGCTGCTGCGCGACCGCGGCTGGGAGGTGTTCGCCTCCGTGCGGCAGGCGGGCGAGGCGCCTGACGGGACGATCGAGGTCGTTTTCGACGTTACCGACGCGGAGGGCATCCGGCATGCCGCGGGGCGGATCGACGAGCTCGACGCCCTCGTCGACAACGCCGGCATTGCGATCGCCGCGCCGCTCGAGTTCCTGCCGCCGGACGAGCTGACGCGCCAGCTGGATGTGAACGTCGTCGGCCAGTTGCGCGTGCTGCAGGCGTTCCTGCCGGCGCTGCGCCGCTCGCGGGGCCGCGTGGTGCTGATGGGATCGATCGGAGGCAAGTCAGCGCTGCCCTTCATGGGCCCGTATGCGATGTCGAAGTTCGCGCTCGAGGCGATGGCCGATGCGCTGCGGATGGAGCTGGCGCCCTTCGGAATGCACGTCTCGATCGTCCAACCGGGAACGATCGCGACCCCGATCTGGACGAAGCCGCAGCGCACTGTCGACGAGTTCCCGCCCGAGGCGGCGGAGCTGTACGGCGAGCGCGTGGAGAAGTTCCGCCGCCTGGCAGCGGAGCGGGCGGGCAACGCCGTTCCCGCGCTCGAGGTGGCGAAGGCTGTTGAGCACGCGCTCACCTCGACGAAACCGAAGACGCGCTACCTCGTGGGTCCGGATGCGAAGCGTCGCGCGCGCGTCGAGAGGCTGCCGGACCGCCTGCGGGACAAGCTGCTCACGCGCTTCCTCTTCGGGTCATGAGCTGGCTCGTCCACGGTGTGCGGTTCGCGTGCGAGATCGCTGCGGTCGTTGCGTTCGTCTGGTGGGGCTGGCCGGTGCTCGGGATCGTGCTCGGAGCGATCGTGATCGTCGTCTGGGGGGCGTTCGTTGCGCCGAAGGCCACACGGCGGCTGGCCGATCCGGCGCGGGCTGTCCTCGAGCTCGTGATCTTCGGGGCAGCAACTGCTGGTTTTGTCTCGGTCGGCCAGACGCTGCTCGCGATCGTGTTCGCCGTGGCCGCGGCCGTGTCGGCTGGGCTTTCGCGGCGCGTCCCAGCGCCCTAGGATCACGCCATGGGATACCAGGTCAGTTCACTCGATGAGCTCGGCGAGGGCTACGGGTTCCGCAAGGTCCGTCAGCCGCTCGGGGTCACCGCATTCGGCGTCAACGCACTCGTGTTCCCGGCCCGGTACGAGGGGCCGAACCACTACCACGACCATCAGGACGAGCTCTACTTCGTCCACCGCGGCACGGCGACGTTCACGTTCGACGGGGTCGAGCACGAGGTCAGCGAAGGCGGCCTTGTTCACGTCGAGTCGACGACCCACCGGATGATCTCGAACCGCACGGACGCGGATCTCGTCCTCTTTATCGTCGGCGGCAAGGACGGTTACGTCGAGCGCGACGGTCACGTCGTGAGCGACGAGGACCTCGCCAAGCGCGTTGCGATCAAGGAGATGCAGCAGTGAACGGGCTGATGATGGATTACCAGCTGACGTTGCCGACGCTGCTGCGTCGCGCCGAGTCGTACAACGGCGACAAGGAGATCGTCACGCGGCTCCCCGACAAGCGCTTCCACCGCACGACGTACGCGGAGAGCTGCCGGCGCGCCCGTGCGCTAGCGGTCGGTCTGCAGAACCTCGGCCTGAAGCGCGGCGACCGGGTCGCGACGCTGTGCTGGAACCACTACCAGCATCACGAGGCGTACCTCGGCATCCCGTGCGGCGGCTTCGTCCTCCACACGCTGAATCTGCGCCTGCACCCGAACGATCTCGCGTACATCGCGACACACGCGGGCGACAAGGCCGTGATCGTCGATCGCAGCCTGATGCCGCTGCTCGAGCAATTCCTCGATCGCACGCCGATCGAGCACGTGCTCGTCGTGGAGGACTCGTACGAGGAGCTGCTCGCTTCGGCGAGCGCAGACGACTGGCGCGACCCGGAGCTCGACGAGAACGAGGCTGCAGCGATGTGTTACACGAGCGGCACGACTGGGATGCCGAAGGGCGTCCTCTACTCGCACCGCTCGACGATGCTGCACACGCTCGGCGTGGCCGCGGGAAACCCGATGGGGCTCGGCGTCTCGGAGTCGGACTCGATCCTGCCGGTCGTGCCGATGTTCCACGCGAACGCGTGGGGCTATCCGTATCTCGCGACGATGATCGGTGCGAAGCTCGTGTACCCGGGCCAGCATCTCGATCCGGAGAGCCTGCTCGACGCCTTCGTCCAGGAGAAGGTGACGTGGACCGCCGGTGTGCCGACGATCTGGCTCGGCATCCTCGGGCTGCTCGATGCGAATCCGGGCAAGTGGGACCTCGCGCACATGAAGGGCATGCTCGTCGGCGGTTCGGCCGCGCCACGCTCGATGATCGCCGGCTTCAAGGAGCGTCACGGGCTCGACGTGGTGCACGGCTGGGGCATGACGGAGACGTCGCCCGTTGCTTCGACGTCGCAGCTGCCGGGCGAGCTCGCGGACGTGGAGGCAGATACGCAGTTCGACTACATCGCGATGCAGGGACGGCCGCTGCCGCTCGTCGAGCTGCGCAATCGCGACGTCGAGGGCAACATCCTCCCCTGGGACGGCGAGTCGATGGGCGAGCTCGAGGTTCGCGGCCCGTGGGTCGCCGCCGGCTACTACGACACGCCCGAGCAAGCCGAGCGGTGGACGGAGGACGGCTGGTTCAAGACCGGCGACGTCGTCTCGATGCACCCGCGCGGCTTCATCATGATCAAGGACCGCTCGAAGGACGTGATCAAGTCCGGGGGCGAGTGGATCTCGTCGGTCGAGCTCGAGAACGCGCTGATGGCGCACCCGGCGATCGCGGAGGCGGCTGTGATCGCGATTCCCGACGCGAAGTGGGACGAGCGCCCGCTCGCCGCGGTCGTGCTCCGCGAAGGACAGGCGGCGACCGCCGAGGACCTGCGCGCGTTCCTCGAGCCGAACTTCGCGAAGTGGTGGCTGCCCGACCGGTACGAGTTCGTTGCCGAGATCCCGAAGACGAGCGTCGGCAAGTTCCGCAAGACGGAGCTGCGCGAGATGTTCGCCACACAGCCTTCCGGGACAGGGGCTCCGGCCCCGGTGGCGTCCAAATGATCGAGACCGTCTGGCTCGACAACCCGCCGGTCAACGCGGTCAACGGCGGAATCATTTCCACGCTGTGGGACGCGTTCGAGAACCTGTCGCCCGACGCGAACGCCGTCGTCCTGCGCGGCAAGGGCGAGCGCGCGTTCTCCGCCGGCGCGGACATCACCGGCTTCGTCGGCGGCGCCGCGGAGGGCGACCGCCCCGCCGGGATCCAGCCCGTCGCCAATCTGATCGAAGCGGCGCCGGTTCCCGTCGTCGCCGCGATCCATGGCTACTGCCTCGGCGGAGGGCTCGAGATCGCCCTCGCATGCGACTTCCGCATCGCGACCCGCGACGCGCAGCTCGGCTTCCCCGAGGTGAATCTCGGCCTCCTGCCGGGCGGCGGTGGCACGCAGCGCGCACCGCGGTTGATGTCGCGCGGGCGTGCGGCCTGGCTGATCATGTCGGGCGAGCGCATCCCCGCCGAGACCGCGGAGGCGTGGGGGCTCGTCGAGTTCGTCGTCGACGATCTCGAGGCTGGGATCGCGCAGTACGTCGAGCCGCTCGGCAAACAGAGCCCGCACGCGATTCGTCAGATCAAGGCGCTCCTCCATGAAACCCGCGACGAGCGGAGCGACGAGCGCGAGGTGCAGGCGTTTGCCGCCTGCCTCAACTCCGAGGACGGACAGGAGGGCGTCGCCGCGTTCCTCGAGAAGCGGCAGGCCAACTGGACCGGGCGTTGAGGATGCGCCGTTGAGAGCCGTCGTCCTGCGCGAGGTGGGAGGCCCGTTGTCGCTGGAGGACGTGCCGGAGCCCGAAGGCGACAGCGTCGTCGACGTGCGCGCCGCGGGCGTCAACTTTGCGGACATCCTGGTTCGCCGCGGGATATATCCGCAGATGCCCGAGCTGCCACATGTGCTCGGGAACGAGGTCTGCGGCGATCTCGACGGCCGGCGCGTGCTCGCGTTGTCGCGCGCGGCCGGCGGGTACGCGGAGCGCGTCGAAGTCGACCCGGAGTGGACGTTCGCGCTACCCGAAAACGCCTCCTATGCGGCGGGCGCGTCGTTCCTCACGACGTACCTGACCGCGTACATCCCGCTGATACATCAGGTGCGTATCAGCGATACATCAACCGTCCTCGTGCACGCGGGCTCGGGCGGCGTGGGCGCGGCGGCGATCCAGATCGCGAAGCACCTCGGTGCGACAGTGATCGCGACGGCAAGCTCGGACGAGAAGCGCGCAGTCGCGCGTGAGGCGGGCGCGGACGACGCGATCGGCTACGACGAGATCGACGGGCTGCGCGTCGACGTCGTCATGGATCCCGTCGGAGGTGACGTCTTCACGCGCTCGTTGCCGACGCTCAATCCGCTTGGCTCGATCGTCGCGATCGGGTTCGCCGGCGGGCTGTGGCAGGACCCGAGCGTGCAGTGGCTCGTCGGCCGCAACGCGGCCGTCGTGGGGTTCTATCTCGGGCGGCTGATGAAGTTGCGCCCTGCGCTCGTCAAGGACTGCGCGGAGGAGTTGCTCGCGATGTGGGCACGCGGTGAGATCGATCCGCTTGTCGGCGCGACCTTCCCGCTCGGCGACGCCGACGGCGCGCACGCGCTGATCGAATCGCGCAAGCACGTCGGCAAGGTGGTGCTCGAACCATGAGAGAGGTGTTGTCTTGAAGGCAGTCATCACCGGCGGTGAGGGCGGCCTCGGCCGCGCGATGCGCGTGCGTCTCGAGCGCGAGGGCTACGAGGTGGAGTCGCTCGATCTCGTCAACGGCTTCGACGTCACCGACCCGACCGCGTGGGAGCGCGTTGAGGCGGTCGACCTGGCCGTCCTGAACGCGGGGATCCTCACCGCGGAGGTCGATCTCACCAAACTAAGCACGGAGGACTACCGGCGCGCCGTCGCCGTGAACGTCGACGGCGTCGTCTTCGGCGTGCGGCGCCTGGCGCAGGTGATGGAAGGCGGCGCGATCATCGCGACCGCATCACTCGCCGGGCTGGTCGGCATGCCGCTCGACTCGATCTACTCGCTGACGAAGCACGCGGTCGTCGGCTTCGTGCGCAGCATCGCGCCGGTGCTCGCGCCGATCAAGGTGAACGCGATCTGCCCCGGCATCGCCGACACGGCGATGCTCGACCAGCACGGGCAGCGGGAGCTGTTCGCCGACGCGGGCTTTCCGCTGCTGCAGCCCAAGGATGTCGCCGAGGCGATGTGGCTCGCCGCGAACAGTGAGGGCACGGGGGAGTGCTGGTTCGTGCAGCCCGGCCGCGAGCCTGCGCCCTTCCGCTTCGCGAACGTCCCCGGCCCGCGTCACGCGGGCGAGACGGTCGGGTTGCCGCCGATCGCGACCTGATGGGCCTCTGGAACCGCGTCTTCGCCGCGGTGTACGACCCGATGGTCGCGCGAGCGGAGCGTGCGGGGATAGCGGACGCTCGGCGCGAGCTGCTCGCGGGCGCGCGCGGGCGCGTGCTCGAGATCGGCGCGGGCACCGGCTTGAACGTCGAGCATTACCCGCCGGGAACCGACGTCACCTACACGGAGCCCGACCCGCACATGGCGAAGCGATTGCGGGCGCGCGGCGTCGATGTCGTCGAAGCCGGCGCGGAGCGATTGCCGTTCGCGGACGACTCATTCGACACCGTCGTCTCGACGCTCGTGTTCTGCACCGTCCCCGACGTAGCGGCGTCGCTGCGCGAGATCCGTCGCGTGCTCGCGCCCGGCGGGCGGCTGCTCTTCCTGGAGCACGTTCGCGCGGCGCCCGGCTCGAAGCTCGAACGCTGGCAGGACCGCCTGCACGGCCCCTGGCACGCGCTCGCGTGCGGCTGCAACTGCAACCGGGACCTGCTGGCGTCCCTCGCCGCGGGATCGTTCTCCGTCGACGAGCTCCGATCGGAGAGTTGGCGCTTCATGCTCCCGATCGTGCGCCCCGTGGTGATCGGGGCGGCTAGTTGAGCTCCGGGTCGAACGGCATGTTCTCCATCAGGGCGAACGGGCCGCCCTTGCGGTGCAGCACGGTGCGCCACAGCTCGTCGGGGTCGTCGGCGAACGCATCGTCGGTTTCTGCGTCGACGACGATCCATGACGGTTCCTCGAGCTCGGCTTCGAGCTGTCCGGCGCCCCAGCCCGAGTAGCCGGCGAAGAGACGCATTCGCTTGATCGAGAGGTCGTCCGGCTCGATGTCGGCGGGCATGAACCCGAGGTCTTCCATGATTGGCGCGGCGGCCTCATCGACGTCGTCGAACTCGGCGAGGACCATGAACGCCTCCGGTTGGACAGGCCCGCCGAAGAACACCGGGTCGCCCGAGCCGGGTAGCCCTTCGAGGAGCGGCACGGCGTCCGCGGCTGCGACCTCGGACGGCCGGCTGAGCACGAGACCCATCGCGCCCTCGTCGTCGTGGTGGGCGACGAGCACGACTGTCTTGCGGAAGTTCGGGTCGAGGAGGCTCGGCGATGAGACGAGCAGCTTTCCCTGGAGGGACTGCATCTAAGAAAACTGCCACCCATCGCCGTTTGCAAACGCTTTCAGGATCCGTTTGGCGACGACCTGTCGGTGCACCTCGTCGGGGCCGTCGTAGATGCGGCCTCCGCGCGCCTGCATCAGCATGTTCGCGAGGGGGGTCTCGTCGGTGAGCCCGCGTGCACCGTGCACCTGGACGGCGCGGTCGATCACGTCGTTCAGCACCTTCGCGGCGAAGAACTTGATCGCCGAGACCTCGACCCGTGCCTCGTCGCCTGCGTCGATCTTGTGCGCCGCGTCAAGTGTCATGAAGCGGCAGGCCTGGATCTCGGCGTAGCTGTCGGCGATCCAGTTCTGGATCGTCTGCTTGTCGGAGAGCGGGCCGGTCGACGTCTCGCGCTGCAGCGAGTACTCACACATCAGGTCGAACGCGCGCTGCATCTGCCCGAGCCAGCGCATCACGTGGTGGATGCGACCGGGACCGAGACGTTTCTGCGCGATCAGGAAGCCGGCGCCCTCGGCGCCGAGCGTGGCCGAGACCGGTACGCGCACGCCGGTGTAGCGCACCTCGCAATGGGTCGACCAGCCCTTGCCCTCGTGGCCCATGACGACGATCGGCTTGACGATCTCGACGCCCGGTGTGTCGGCCGGGACGATGATCTGCGTCGCGCGCGCGTGGGCGCTCGCATCAGGATCGGTGACCGCCATGACGATCCCGAAGGCCGCGCCCTCGGCGCCCGACGAGAACCACTTGTGGCCGTCGATCACCCAGTCGTTCCCGTCGCGCACCGCGCGCGTGCGCAGCGTGGTCGGATCGGAGCCCGGCACCTCGGGCTCGGTCATCGAGAAGAACGAACGGATCTGACCGGCGACGAGTGGATGGAGCCAGCGCTCCTTCTGGTCGTCGGTGCCGAACAGGTGGAGGATCTCCGCGTTGCCGGCGTCGGGTGCCTGGCAGCCGAAGACGAGCTGGCCGAACATCGACCGTCCGATGGACTCGTTGAGGTAGGCGTAGTCGAGGAAGCCGGTGCCGGTGCCGCCTGCTTCCGGCGGGACGTGGGGCGCCCACAGTCCGCGCTCGCGCACTTCGTCGCGGAGCTGCGCGAGCAACTGCTCGCCAGCTTCGTCCTGCTTCTCGATCGCGCGCTCGTTCGGGAGCACGCGCTCCGCCATGAAGGCGCGCACCTGCTCGAGCCGTTCGGTTGGTGGTGCCCATGTTGATGCGGTCATTGGCATAGCATCGCAGAGGAGTGACTTTGAACTCAATGAAGCTCGGCTTCTACATGGGCTACGCGCAGCCGGGCACGAACCCTCTGGAGCTGCTCGAACTGGCGCGCGCGGCGGAGGGCATGGGGTACGACTCGGCGTGGGCGGCGGAGGCGTGGGGGGTCGACGCGATCACGCCGCTCGCCTGGCTTGGCGCGCAGACGACGACGCTGAAGCTCGGCACGGCGATCATGCAGTTGCCGGGGCGCTCGCCCGCGAACGCGGCGATGACGGCGGTCACGCTCGACATGCTCTCCGCCGGCCGCTTCCTGATGGGGCTCGGCACCTCGGGCCCGCAGGTCGTCGAGGGCTGGCACGGGCAGGAGTGGGGGAAGCCGCTCGGGAAGACGCGCGAGTACGTCGACATCGTGCGCGCGATCCTGCGGCGCGAACGGCTCGAGCATCACGGCGAGCACTACGACATTCCGGTGCAGGGCGGCACCGGGCTGGGCAAGCCGCTGAAGCTGATGGCGCGGCCGCTGCGTTCGGACATTCCGATCTACCTCGCGGCGATCGGGCCGAAGGCGGTTGAGCAGACGTTCGAGATCGCCGACGGCTGGCTCCCGATCTTCTGGTCACCGGAGAAGGCGCGCACAGTGTTCCCGGTCGACCGCGCCCGCGAGGGGTTCGATGTTGCCGCGACCGCTCCGGCGATCGTCACGGATGACGTCGAGTCGGCCCGCAACATGCTCAAGGAGTACTACTCGTTCTATATCGGCGGCATGGGCGCGCGCGGGAAGAACTTCTACAACGATCTCTTCACGCGCTACGGCTACGAGGCGGAAGCGCGCGAGATCCAGGACCTGTTCCTGGACGGGAAGCAGCGCGAAGCGGCGGCGAAGGTTCCCGACTCGTTCGTCGACGAAGTTGCGCTGGTCGGTTCGGTCGAGCGGATCCGCGACCGTCTCGCCGCGTGGCGCGAGAGCGGCGCGACGACGCTGCTCGTCTCGACGCGCGACCCGGTGACGCTGCGCGGCGTGGCCGAAGCAGCCGCTTAGTAACAGTCTGTTACTAACCAGACGCGCCCCAGAGCGCGGTAGGCCTCGTGCTTGTAACAGTCTGTTACTTGCTTATCGTCTCGAGAGCCGTGTCCGCCAGGAGCGGGACCCCGACTTCGAAGATGGCTGCGCGCGTGTCTTCGCTGCCTAGCTCTCCGCGGATGAATCGGCCGTAGATCGCTTCGCAGAAGACGGCCGCTTTCCAGAGCGCGAGCGCTTCGAACCACGCGAGCGGTTCGACCTCGCGGCCGCTGCGCTCGACGTAGCGCTCGACGAGCTGCGCGCGCGATGGGAAGCCGGGCTCCGCGGTCACGGGTGACGAGCCGAGCGCGCTCACGCGGCCGTTCGGCTCGCTGTAGGTCGCAAGCAGGTAGCCGACGTCGGCGCGCGGGTCGCCGATCGCGCCCATCTCCCAGTCAAGCACCGCGACGATCCGTGTCGGGTCGTCGGGCGCGACCATCATGTTTCCGAGCCGGTAGTCGCCGTGCACGACGGTCGGCGGCAGCGCGTCCGGGACGTTCTCGGTCAGGAAGCGGCCGACCTCGTCGACGGCGGCGATCTCACGCGTCTGGTTGATCTCCCACAGTTGCGCGAAGCGCTTCACCTGCCGCTCGAGGTAGCTGCCGGGGCGCGCGAACGTCTCGAGCTCCGGTCCTTGCGCGGCGTGGATCTCGACGAGCGTGTCGACAAGGTCCATGCCGAGCGCGAAGCGCGCGTCCTCCGACTCGAGGCCGGTCGGCAACTCCTGCGTGATCACGTGCCCTTCGAGGAAGCGCATGACGTAGAACGGGACGCCGATCACGCTCCCGTCGTCACAGACGGCGACGATCTCGGCAAGCCGCTCGAAGCCCGCCGCGCGGATCGCGTTCTGCAGGCCGGCCTCGCGCACCATGTCGTGCGCCGACGGCGGCAATGGAGGGCGAGGCGGGCGGCGCAGGACGAAGCGCTCGCCGCTGCGCTCGATCAGGAACGTGAAGTTGGAGCCGCCGCCGTCTCCGATCCGGGTCGCGGTGATCGGCCCGGAGCCCAGGCCGTGCCCGTCGAGGAACGCCTCGACGTTCTCGAGAATCAGGAGCGGTGCCTTCGTCTCCACGGGTGCGATGCTACGCCCCGTGCGCAGGCGTCTCTACTTGATGCGTCATGCCGAGGTCTCGTACGTCGGCGAGCGCGACCCCGAGGTCGTTCGTCTCACCGAGCGCGGGCGCGAGCAGGCCGCGGCCGCCCACCGTGCGCTCGAGGAGGTGAACGTCGATCTCGTCGTGACGAGCTCGCTGCCGCGGACCGTCGAGACCGCCTCCGTGGTTGCGCCGGGGATCGAGCCGCAACAGTGGCCGGAGTTCGACGAGTGGCGCGGCGGGCGACTCGACGCGATCCCGCCGGAGGAGCTCGAGCAGGTCTTCGTCGGCTCGCTCCAGATCCGTGATGAGGAGGCACGCTTTCTTGGCGGCGAGTCGCTCGGCGAGGCACTCGACCGCGTGCTGCCGGCGTTCGAGCGCCTGCTCGCCGAGGAGTGGGAGACCGCGCTCGCTGTTTTCCACGGGGGCGTCAACCGGATCCTCGTCTCGCATGCGCTCGCAGGCGGGCGCACGTACTTCGGCAACTTCGAACAGGCACCCGCGTGCATCAACGTCCTCGACCTTGCTTCTGAAGACCCTGGCGAGACGGGCTGGATCGTGCGCACCGTCAACTACATCCCGTACGACCCGCTGCACCCCGCGCGCACGACCACGATGGAGCACCTCTGGTCGGAACTGAAAGCGTGGCTGGACGAACGACCCTGACGTGCCCGGATGGGACAAGCCGCCCGGAGCCAAGTCCCGTCGCCAAACGACGTGTCAGAAGTGCAACGCACGTTCCACAGCTGACCCGAACGGTCAGGCCGTTCCGAGCCCTGTCACATGGTCAGACCAGGGTCACAGAACTGTGACGAACGATCCACAGTCGAGCATCCCGCGTGCAGTAGAGCCAGTTTCGTGGGGTCGCGCGGGACACGGCTCGTGGTCAGACCACGGTGACATGCCTGTGCGTTGAGGGGCTAGCCGGTGGCGATGGCGCACACCCCGGCGAGGGCGACGGCGATGCCTACTTGCTGCGCTCGCGTGAGTCGTTCGCCGAGGAGGACATGCGCGAGGAGGACGGTGACAACCGGATACAGCGAGCCGAGGACCGCGACCAGCGCGAGCAGGCCGTGGCCCGTCGCGTACGCGAACAACCCGTTGGCGCCGACGTCCGCCAGGCCGACGGCGGCGACCGCGCCGATTGCGCTGCGGGGCAGGCGCAGGGTCGAGCGGCGCACGCCCGCGACCGCGATCAGCAGGCCGAGCGACGCGACGCGTGCGCCCGTGAGCGTCGAGAGGGGATCGCCCTCGCGGCTGCCGAGGCCGAGGAAATAGACGAAGAGCCCGAGCGCGACCGCTGCGACGACCGCCAGCGCGACGGCGCGCGTCCGCTCCGGTGAGTCGCCGCGCCGCTCGTCGAGTGACGCGAGCACCGCGCCGCCGAGCGCGGCAGCCGCGCCGACGAGCGCGATCGGCGACGGCCGCTCGCCCGTCGCCAGCGAGAGCACGAACGGCACGAGCGCGCCACACGCCGCGATCGGCGAGACGACGCTCATCGTCCCAAGCGAGAGCGCGCGGTAGAACGCGGCGAGCCCGGCTCCGCCGCCGAGGCCCGCAAGCAGCCCGAGCCCGAACGAGCGCCAACCGATCTCCCCGCGCACAGCGACGACCGCGAGCAGCGCGACGAAGCCCGCCGCCTGTGAGACCACCGTGACCGCGAACGTCGGCAGCCTCTTCGTCAGCGAGCCGCCGGCGAAGTCCGCGGTGCCCCAAACGAGCGACGAGCCGAGCGCGAGGAGGAGCGCTAAAGCGTTCAGCGCTTTAGAAAGTCAGTGAGTCGCTCGTATGACGGCGCCGCTTTCGGGCGACCATCAGCTGAGTCGCTCCACCAGCATGGCCATCCCCTGGCCGCCGCCGACGCACATCGTCTCGAGCCCGATCGTGCGGTCCATCGTCTCGAGGTCGTTGAGCAGCGTGCCCATGATGCGCGCGCCGGTCATGCCGTAGGGATGTCCGAGCGCGATCGCTCCGCCGTGCGGGTTGAGCTTGTCGCTGAACGGATCGACGCCGAGGTCGCGGCACACTGCGATCACCTGGGCGGCGAACGCCTCATTCAGCTCCATCACGTCGACGTCGTCCATCGTCATGCCGGCCTGGGCGAGCACCCGACGGACCGCCTCGATCGGGCCGACGCCCATGATCTCCGGCGCGACGCCGGACACGCTCGACGCGATGATCCGCGCCCGCGGCTTGATTCCGAGCTCGCGTGCGCGGTCGGCCGACATCACGACCACCGCGGCGGCGCCGTCGTTCAGCGGGCACGCATTCCCTGCGGTGACGCGCCCGCCCGGCTTGAACGCCGGCTCGAGCGACTGCAGCTTCTCGAGCGTCGACGAGCGGCGCGGGCCATCGTCGATCTCCACGCCGTTCCACGCAGAGATCTCACGCGCGAAGAACCCGGAGTCCTGCGCCGCGACCGCACGCTCCTGCGACTGCTGCGCGAACAGATCCATGTCCTCGCGAGAAACGTCCCACTGCTCGGCGACGTTCTCCGCCGTCAGGCCCATCGGGATGTAGACGTTTGCGATCGGAGCGTTGTCGCCGAAGAGCGCGGGGTGGAGCTCCTCGTCGCTCTTCGGATAGCCGTTGACCTGACTAATCGACTCGACTCCACCCGCAATGAACGCCTCGCCTTCGCCCGCGCGGATCGCATGGAACGCCATGCGGATCGTCTGCAGCGACGACGCACAGAAGCGGTTGACCGTCGTGCCGGGCACGCTCTCCGGCAGCTCAGCGAGCAGCGCTGCCCGCCGGCCGAGGTTCATGCCCTGCTTCTCCTGCGGGAACCCACACCCGATCATCACGTCGACGATCTCCTCGCGCGGGAGCTCGGGCACCTTGTC
>JAOPYY010000122.1 GCA_025964395.1 Actinomycetes bacterium
CTCAGGCGGGAGCGGGCGCCGGGTTCGGGACGATCTCGACCGGGTCTCGCGGCCGCGCGGGCAGCAGCACCACGACGAGGCTCGTCGTCGCGACACCGACCCACTGCCAGCCCGTGAGCGTCTGGCCGAACTTGAAGTACCCGACGAGAATCGCGCTGACCGGGAAGGCGAGCTCGGCGAGCGTCGCGGCAACGGCCGGCGTGCTCCGGAGGCCGTAGTAGTAGAGCCCGAGCGCGAGGAAGCCGGTGACCACGGCGAGCAGTGCGATGTACCACGAGTCGTGCCGCGAGGCGAACGCCGGCGCGCCGAGCACGAGCAGCGCGATCGCCGCCGCGGGCAGGCCGAACGCGAAGCGGAGCGTGGCGACGTGCTCGAACCTCATGTCCCGCGCGAGGTAACGGCCTAGGACGGTGCCGAGGGCCCAAAGCGTGGCGGCGCCGAGCGCGTAGAGGGACGGCCGAAGGCCGTGCACCGAAGGGTGAAGCGGATGCGGGACGCCGATCAGCCACGCGCCGACGAGCGCAGGCGCGAGGTAGAACGCGAACCGCGCCCGCGGCCGCTCGCCGAGGATGACACCTGCCGCGACGACTGCGATCACGGGCTGCACCTTCTGCAGGACGACCGGCGTCACGTAGTCCGTCCCGACCTTGAACGCCTCGGTGAAGAGGATCGTCGCAACGGCGGAGGAGCCCGCGCCGATCACGAACGCCGCGATCACATGCCTCCACCCGAGCCGCAGCAGCGCCGCGACCGCGCCGACGAGGAACGGCAACGTCAGTGCAACGAGCACGACGTGCTCTCCGAACACGATCGTTGCCGGTGTCGTCGACTTCGCGAGCGGCTGGCGAATCCACGCGTCCAGGCCCCAGAGGGCGGCCGCGATCGCGACCAGTGTGACCCCGAGCGATCTGCGCATGCCCGTCAGCGTAGTCACGCGCCCGGGAGTGCCGCGACACGGTCGAGCCACGCAGCGACGCGGGGCCGCCCTTCGACCGACAGCGAACGGCGCATGATCTCGTGGATGTCGTAGTCGTCGTCCGGGGTCGCGTCGGTCGCGTACTTGAGGAAGGGATAGGTCGCGACATCGGCAACCGACAGCTCGCCGAAGAGGTAGTTGCCTTCGAGCAGCGCCTCGAACCGGTCGATCGAGCGGTCGAGGCGCGTCGCGGCCCGTGCCTTGCGAGCGTCGTCCGAGTCGCGCCAGAGGATCCCCAGGGGCTGCTGCCACACCCGGTCGAACCACTCGAGGAACGTGTCGACGAGCGCGCACGTCCGCGGGTCGTCCGGCCAGAGCTGCGGCGCGATGCGCCGCACGATCTGCAATGAGCCTACGACGATTTTCCCGTCGAGCTCCGCGACCGGGACCCCCCTCTGGCCGCTCACCTCCTCGATCAGCGTCCGGTCGTCGAAGGTGACGAGCGTCCAGTCAACGTCGACGCCGGCGAGCGCGGCCGCGATCGACATGCGCTCACAGTTCGTCGACCAGGGAATGCCCCAGGCGCGCACTACGGCGCAGGCGGCAGATCGTCCGGCAGCGCCGTCGGCTCCGGGCTGGCACCTTCGAGCGCCACCACGTCACGACGGACTCCGGCGCCCGCCACGTAGCCCACCACCGCGACGGCAAGGATGATCGCGAGCGAGGCCAGCGTGTAGACCTCGAACCGACCGCGGCTCACGCCCCAGCTCTCCTTGAAGTTGTAACCGACGCCAAAAATCTTCTCGAGCACGTCGGGAAAGACCGCGACGAACGAGCCGAGCACGACCCACGCGGTGATCACCAGCGCGGAGATCCACATGCCGTACCTGCCGGGCACGCGGTACGGGCGTGCGACGTCCGGATGGGTGAAGCGCAGCTTGAGCGCAGCCGGGAAGATCCAGATGTACGAGATCAGCGTGGTCGAAATCGCGATGTCCAGGACGATCTGGAACGTTGCGTCGGAACCGCTGTTGAAGAACGCGATCGCCGCGAAGCAGAAAACCGTTGCGACAATCCCCGACATGACGTTGACGCGGACCGGCGTTCCGAGCTTGCGGTTGAACACGCCGAACCACGGAATGAACGAGCCGTCGTAGGCGGCCACTGCCTGGATCCGGTCGGAGCCGATCATCCAGACCGCGCCCGAGGTGACGAGGGTGCCGACGAAGCAGATCGTCATCAGGACGAGCAGCGTGTGCGCCGCACCGCCGTAGACGCTGAACGTCTTCGTGACGGCGTCAATGAAGCCGCCGATCCCGGTCACGGCCTTCGCCGGCAGGACAAGGATGATCCCGAGGATCGGTACGACGTAGAGCAAGACGCCGGTGATCCCGCTGCGCAGCACGGAGACCGGCACATCGCGCTGAGGGTCGTCCATCTCCTCGGCGGCCGCGTTCTGCAGCTCGAAGCCGACGTAGTTGAAGAGCAGGACCGGGACGAGCCCGAAGAACACCGCCCTCGTCGGGGACATGTCGCTGAGCGAGAACCCGGCGAAGCCGTTCTTGATCCCGTAGATGATCACGGTGATCGAGAAGAACCCGAGCACGATGATGCGCATGAACGCGCCGACGTTCGGGATCCACTTGCCGTAGCGCAGCGACACGATCGCTACGCCGATCGAGATCCAGATGAAGATGAACTTGAACAGGTAGTCGCCGAACGAGCCGTGGCCGACATTGAAGACGTTCACGCGCCAGGAATCCGTCGCGATGAACGCCAGCGAGCCTCCGACCCAGAACGGGTTCGTGACCCAGTAGAGGATCGCGGCGACGGCGCCGTGGAAGCGCCCGAAGGCGAGCTTGACCCACTCGTACGGGCCACCTTCCATCGTGAACGCGCTCCCCACCTCGGCCATCACGAGCATGTACGGCGCGACGAACACGATCGCCAGCACGACAAGCCACAAGAATCCCTCGGGGCCGTTCGACGCAACGGTGCCGAGCGTGTCCAGTCCGACGAACGCACAGATCGTGAAGAACACCATGTCGAAACGGCGGAGCGACTTGATCAGCTTGCTCTTCTCGGAAAGTGCAAGCGCAGTCGTCTGCTCAGCGATCGCCATCGGTGCCTCCTGAGGGTCGGGTTAGGAAATGCGTTGCCAGGCCTCGGTGAGGACCTCACCGAGGATTCCTACGATCTGACCGAATTCCTGCTCGTCCGCAACGAGCGGCGGTGAGATCTGGACGACGGGATCGCCGCGGTCGTCCGCGCGGCAGATCAGGCCCTTCTCGAACAGCGCGCCGGAGAGGAACCCGCGCAGCAGCGTCTCGGACTCTTCGTCGCTGAACGTCTCGCGCGTCTCCTTGTTCTTCACGAGCTCGAGCGCCCAGAGGTAGCCGGTGCCGCGCACGTCGCCGACGATGTCGAGGTCGAGCAGCGACTCGAGCTGCGTCTGCAAGACGTGCTGCTTCTCCGCGACGTGCGGGACGATCCCTTCGCGCTCCATGATCTCGAGGTTCTTCAGTGCGATCGCGCAGCCGACGGGATGCCCGCCGAACGTGATGCCGTGGGCGAACATCGACGTCCCCGTGCTGAACGCGTCGTAGACCTTGTCCGCGACGAGCACCGCGCCGATCGCCGCGTAGCTCGAGGAAAGCCCCTTCGCGCACGTGATCAGGTCGGGCTTGATGTCGTACTTCAGGCTCCCGAACCAGTCGCCGGTGCGGCCGAAGCCGGTGATCACCTCATCGGCGCACAGCAGGATCCCGTAGCGATCGCACATCGCGCGCACGCCCTGGAAGTAGCCGGCCGGCGGCGTGAACGACCCGCCCGCGTTCTGCACCGGTTCGAAGATCACCATCGCGACCGTGTCGGGCCCCTCCTGCTCGAGCGTCTCCTCGAGGTCGTCGAGTAGGAACTGCGTGAACTGCTCCTCGGTCTCGTCGGGCGGCCGGTGATAGCGGTTCGTGTTGCGCACGTGCTCGACGCCCGGCACGAGCGGCTCGAACGGCGTGCGCAGCGCAGGAATGCCGTTGATCGAAAGCGCGCCCATCGTGGTCCCGTGGTAGGCCGTTTGCCGTGAGATCGCCTTCCAGCGGCGCTCACCGCGGGCCGAGTGGTACTGGCGCGCGAGCTTCCACGCGGACTCGACCGCCTCGGAGCCACCGGAGACGAAGAACGCGCGGTTGATGTGCTCCGGCGCGAGCTCGGCCAGCTTGGTCGCGAGCTCGATCGCGCGCGGATGCGCGTACGACCAGTTGGTGTAGAACGGCAGCTCGCGCATCTGCTCGAGCGCCGCCTGGCCGATCTCCTCGCCGTACGAGTAGCCGATGTTCACCGAGAACAGACCGGCGAGTGCGTCCAGGTACTTCTTGCCCGTGTCGTCCCACAGGTAGCAGTGCTCGCCGCGCACGATCACCGGCGGGTCGTAGCCGTGCATGCGCGTGAAGTGCAGCCAGAGATGGTCGTGCGCCGCGGCGCGGAGGTCGCTCGTCGCCATGGCGCGAGCATACGGTCTCGCCGGCCGCGCGGTCGCGTCAATCGTCGATGCCGTGGTCGAGCACCCGCTCGGGCTTGATGCGCACGATCAGCCGGTCGACCGGCGTGTGGAACGGCTTCCCGTCGTAGCGCAGCGAGAGGTCGTTGATGTGCTCGCCGGCGCCTTCTTCGTCGAGCTCGACCGGGCCTTCGACCTCGAAGTACTTGTACGGATCCTCGTTGTCCCAGATGGTGATGCTGACGCGCGGGTTCGTGCGGAGGTTGCGGCCCTTCGCGCGCGCGTTCGTCGTGTTGAAGATCACGTTCTCGCCGTCGGTGTCGACCCAGACCACGCTCGTCTGCGGGCGCCCGTCCTCGCCGACCGTGCCGACCACGCCGAAGTGGTGGCCCTTCAAGATTGCCTTCTGCTTGTCACTGAGCTGTGCCATCGCCAGCGTCCTCTCCATGAATCGGGAAGTTCTTACGACCTCGACGCCCCGCTTGCGCAGGACGCCGAGGTCACCGTCGTGGCCGCCGTCGCCGGCGGCTCGCTTACTTGACCGTCGTCGGGATGTTCTTGATCTTCCCGCTGATGATCTGAGCTTTGATCGCGTTGACCTTCGCAGCGAGGCCTGCCGGCGCCTTCGGTGAGAACTTGCCGAGGCCGACGCCCTTCTTGTCGAGGCCGTAGACCGCGTCGTGGCCGCCCTTGAAGGCGCCCGACTTCGCGTCCTTGATCGAGAGGAACACCGCCTGGTCGACGCCCTTCGTGGCCGACGTCAGGATGTGCGTGCCGAGGAAGCTCTGGTCGGCGTCGACGCCGATGCCCCAGACGCCCTTCTGCTTGGCCGCGTCAAGGGCACCGAGACCGCAACCGCCCGCGACCTGGAAGACGACCACCGAGCCGGCGGCGATCTGGTTGAGCGCGACCTCCTTGCACTTCGCCTGGTTCGAGAAGTCCTGCGAGTAGCCGTTGATCACCTTGACCCCGGGGAGCGCGGCCTTCGCGCCGGCCTGGTAGCCGGCGATGAACCGGTCGACCGGAGGCTGCTTCTGCCCGCCGACCGACGAGACGGCCGTGCCGCCGCGCGCCTTCGCAGCAATCCCCGCCGCGTAGCCGGCGAGGTAGCCCACCTGCTGCTCCTTGAAGAGCAGGCCCTCGACGTTCTTGAGGTGACCCTCGTCGGCGTTCGACACATCGACGATCGCGAAATGCGTCTTCGGGAACTGCTTCGCGACCGCCTGGATCGCCTGGATCTCGGTGAAGCCGACACCGATCACCAACTGGTAGCCCTGCCGGGCAAGCGCGCTCAGGTTCGGGATGTAGTCGGCCGGCGACTTCGACTCGACGACGCGTGTATCGACGCCGAGATCCTTGCCGGCCCGTTGGAGCCCAACGTACGCGAGATGGTTGAAGCCGCGGTCGTTGAGACCACCGAGATCGGTAACGAGCCCGACCTTGAACGAAGCCGTTGGCGTGCTCGACGCAGACGCGACGACCGACAGCGCTAGCGCGAGCAACGCGAGGAACATCAGTCTCTTCACGGGTCCTCCGGAGGTTTTAGACTGTGGGACGAAAACCGTGGCCGATTCTACTTCTCATCTCACCCTCGGTGTCGTGATGCGTGCGCGTGGCGGTCACCTCGAAGTGTTGCTCGCGGGCGGCGCCCTGCCGGGTGCGGCGCTCGGGGCGGGCGAGTCGCTGGAGGCTGCGCTCGGGCGCGCGGTCGACGTCGCGGCGCTCGCTCACGTCGAGCAGCTCGAGACGCGCGTGCTCGAGGACGGCAGCATCGCGACCGCGTACCTCGGGCTGCTCTCGTCGGAGGCCGCGGTCGACGGTGAGTGGCGGGCGCTGGCCGAGGTAACGCTGCCGTTCGTCGGCGCGGCGCAGGCGCGCCTGCGCGCGAAGCTCTCGTACACGAACGTGGGGTTCGCGCTCGCGCCGGAGACGTTCACGATCTCGGAGCTGCGCGAGGTGTACGTCGCGGCGCTCGGGCACGACGTGTCGGCGACGAACCTGCAGCGCGTCCTCGTCCGCCGCGGCGTGCTGGAGCGCGTCGACGGCCGGCGCGCCCCTGGCAGGTCCGGCGGCCGCCCCGCGGCGCTCTTCCGCTTCGCGTCGGATCAGCTCGAAGTGACGGACGAGTTCGCCGCGCTCAGACCGCCGCGCTGACTGTCCAAAGCGGCCACGACCGGGGTCAGACGCCGGTCATGGCGCCGGTGGACACGTCCGAAAGGATCTCGCGCCAGTGGCTGAAAAGGAGTTGGTGCGTATCGTCGACCATGCGCAGCGTGGCGTTCGGGAGGCGCTGCTCGAAGTCGCGGCCGATCGGTGGCGGGCACACGGTGTCGCGCTCGCCCCACCACAGCGTGACGGGCGCGCGCACGTCCGCCAGGTCGAAGCCCCATGGGCGGCCGAGGTATGCGAGCTCCTGGGCGAGCCACAGGCCGCCGTCGCGGAACGACTCGGTCCGGCCGCGCGCGTACGCCGCGTCCGTCGACGGGTCGCCGGTCGGCGGCGTCGGACGTCTCCCCCACGCCTCGAGCCCGCGCGCGGCGACGCGCGGGCTGAAGCGCGCGAGCCGCATCACTTTCCGCACGTCGCTCGGCAGATCGCCGACGTGCTCCGGCGTCGGCATCGACCCGACGAGCGCGACCCGGGTCACGCGCTCCGGCGCGACCGCGGCGACCGCGAGCGCATGCGGGCCGCCCGCTGACCAGCCGACCACCGCGAACCGGTCGATCGGCAGTGCTGCGACCACGTCCTCCGCCCACGTGCGCAGCGTGCGCCCCGGCACGGCGGGGCCGCAGCGGTCGACCGCGAGCAGCCGCACACCGAGCGCCGCCGCAATCGAATCGTCGGGATGCCGCGAGAGCCGCGAGTCGCCGCCGCCGTGCAGGTAGAGAACGGGCGTGCCGGCGGAATCGCCGACGTCGTCGATGCTCAGCGCACCACGAGGGTGGCGCGCATCCCGAGCTTGCGGTGATTGGCGACGGAGCACCAGAGCGAGTATCGCCCGCGGGCGAGCTTCAGCGAGAGCTCACCCCGCTCACCGGGCGCCACAACGCCGATCCCGGCGATGTGCCGTGACCCCGCGCGCTGCAACCGCAGGTCGTGCGGGTCCTGGCCGAAGTTCGCCAACTCGATCACCGCCGGGCCTGCCTTTACGTTGAGGCGCGAGAGGCCGAACGAGAACTCCTTCGCGACGACCTGAACCCGCGCGGGGGCAGCGCTGTCTTCTGCAACACCGGCCTCTGCAACACCGTGCAGCGCGAGGACGCCGAAGGCGACCGCGAGGAGCCTCACTTGACGAGCTGGGGACGGGCGAGCTTCGCCGCCCCCGGGATGATCCGCGCGGCGTCGAAGCCGAGCCACTGCTCGAGCAGCGACGCGTAAACGGCGCGGAAGTCCGAGGTCGCGTTGAGGTTTCCGTCCTGGTCGAGACCGGACGCGAGGCCCGGGAACTCGCCGACCTGGCGGCCCGCGGCGCGCGACCCGATCAGGAACGCCGTGCCCGCCGCACCGTGGTCGGTCCCGCCCGATCCGTTTTCCTTCGCGCGGCGGCCGAACTCCGACCAGACGAGCGTCAGCACGCGATCCGCCACGCCCCGCGCTTCCAGATCGCGCTGGAACGCGTAGAGCGACGCGGCCGTCGTCGTCAGCGCCGGCGTCAGCGCGGATGCCTGGGACGCATGCGTGTCGTACTCGCCGGTCGCCTCGAGCGCGACGCAGCGCAACGGCAGCCCCGCGGCAACCATCGCGGCGAGCCCCTGCAGCTGCTTCGGGAAGGAGTCGTCGGACTTCGGGTACGGGACCGGCGGGGTGATCGCGCCCTTGCCGTTGAACGAGTCGAGTTGCCGCCGCAAGCGGTCGGCCTGGGTCGTCACGTTCGTCACCGAGCGGAACGCGGGATCGGAGGACGCAACGCCGCCGAGCGTGCCGATCGCGTCGAGCATCCGTGTCTCGACGTCACCCCACACACCGGGCACCCAGAAGTCGTACTGGTCGGGCCCGTCGATCGCCGCAACCGGCACCCTCGCGGTCGCGAGCGTCGGCTGCAGTTGACCCGTCAGCGACAGGCCCTGCAGCGGGTTGTCCGCCGTCCCAGCCGCGTCGAGATAGCGACCCATCCACCCGGTGAGCACCGACGTCTCGGTCGCGCCGACCTCCCAGAAGTGACGCGAGGTGAAGTGCGACTGGTCGGGATGGTCGTAGCCGACCGCGGGCAGCACACTCACCTTCCCCTCCCCGTGGAGCTGCGCGAGCGGCGAGAGCGCCGGGTGCCAACGCAGCCGGTCGTCCTCGGCGAACGTCGTGCCTCCACTGACCGCGAGGTGCGGGCGCAGCTTGCGGTAAAGCGGGTCACCGTCCGGATAGAGCATCGACAGCGCGTCGGCGCCGCCCTGCAGGAAGACCGTGACGAGGATCGGCGAGTCGGCGGTCGACGCAGCAGCCGCGATGCCCTCGTCGAAGAGCTGCAAGCGGCCTGCGCCGTACACCGAAAGCGCAAGCCCGAGCGAGCGCGCGACGAAGCTGCGACGCGAGAGCCCCGTGCCGGCAGGCAGCGGCATGCCCGCCTCGATCGCCGGCAGCCCGCGGCCGGCGACGGCACGAAGCACATCGGCGCGCGAGCACTCGTCGCACGAGATCCGGCTCATGAGGTCTGCAAGTCCGGGGAGACGGCGATCAACTGGCGCAACGCGTTCTCGAGGAGCACCGGGTACTGCTGCTGCTTCCAGCGCTGCTTGCCCGCGTCGGCGAGCGCCAGCTGCGCGAACTGGAGCAGCGCGGTGCGGGTCGCATCCGTCAGCGCAGGGTTGTTCCAGAACGCGAGCGCCTTCGTCAGCACGGTCTGCGCATCCGGTGTCGCCGTGGCCTTCGCAGGATCGAGCTTGCGGTCCTCGAGGATCCGCTGCACCGCGATCCAGCGTCCGCGATAAGTCGCCGTGTCGAGCCAACGCGTGTCGTCCCAGCCCGCGACGTTCGGCGGATAAAAGAGCTGCTGTCCGGACAGGGATCCGATCCACGACCAGTCGGTGCTCGTCACGCCGGCGCCGATTCGGCGAAGCAGCCCGGCGAGGTGCACGACCGGCGGCTTCACCATGCGCGGCCCGTTGTAGACGACCGGATGCTGCAGGATCGCCTGCAGGACCGGGCGCACCTGACGTCCGTTCCGGTAGAGCGCTTCGAGCGACGCCTGCGTCGCGCGATCGGGAGCGTCCGGCACGAAGTAGCTCCAGAGCTTGCGCACAAAGAACGACGAGTGCAGCGGATGCGACACGCAGAGGCGGCACGCCGCCTGCCAGTCGTAGCGGCCGGGCTTGCGGAACACGACCTTCATCCCCGTGTCGTGGTCGCGCGGATCGAAGTGGAAGTTGTAGTCGCCGAGCCCCTGCTTCCAGTCGTTCTGGAAGCCGGTCAGCGAGCGCGCCTGCTCGCGCACGTCGCGCTCGGTGTATGCGCCGCGATCCGCGCCGAGCGTGAAGAGCTCCATCATCTCGCGCGCGTAGTTCTCGTTCGGCGCGTCCTTCGAGTTGTCGGTGCCGTTGAGCCAGAGGAGCATCGCCGGGTCCCGCGTCACGTCGATCAGCAACTGCTCGAACGAGCCGAGCGCGTGGCTGCGAAGCAGTTGGTTCTGCCTGAGCATCAGCTTCTGGCTGCCGACGCCGTCGTTCGACGTTGCGAACCATTCGTGCCAGACGAGTGTCATGCGCTCGACGAGCGGGCGCGACGTGCGCACCATGCGGTCGAGCCACCAGCAGTGGTCGTGCCCCCACGCGTCCGCCGGCGCGAGCGGCCGCCCCTTCGAGTCGTGCGGCGCGGGCCCGACGAACTTCTCGCGGCCGGGCGAGAGGAGCGACGTGACGGCACCGTGCAGCCCGAGCTTTGCGAGCGCCTCGGCCTCGCCGGGGCGCGGCCCGAAACCGGCACGCCAGAGCAGCCGTTCGGCTTGCGGCGCGTCGAATTTCCCCCGATAGACAGGCACCCCCACGCGCCCATGGTCGCGCGGGTCGGCCACAGCGGCCATCCCCGAAAAGGGGATCTATGGCTCTGAAATCGGGGTCTTTACAAGCAGGACCCGTGCCTCGCCGCGCCCGTCGTAGTCCTCGTCCACGCGGTCGATCTCGAACCCGAGCGCCTGGTGGAAGGCGATCGAGCGCTCGTTGACCGGCGAGGTGACCGCGCGCACCACGGTGCGCGGCGCGACTGCCGCGAAGAATCGCTCGTAGAGCGCGCGGCCGAGCCCGGAGCCGCGGTGCTCGGGGTCGACACCGACGAAGTGGATGTATGCCTCCTCGGTGTAGGTCTGCGAGCGGAACCCGCAGAGAAATCCGGCAAGCCCCTCGTCGTCCTCCGCGACGAACGACGTGTCGCGAAAGTGGATGAAGAAGAGCTTCGGGAGCATCGCCGCCATCGGGCGGCCGCCCCACCACTGATCGACGACATCGATCACGCGCGCGTAGTCGGCGGGCTCTGCATGCCTGACGAACATAGGGTGAGGTTATGCGCATCCTCGTCCTCGGCGGCACCCTGTTCCTCGGCCGGCACGTCGTCGACGCGGCGCTCGAGCGCGGCCACGAGGTCACGCTCTTCAACCGCGGCCAGACGCGTCCCGATCTCTTCCCCGACATCGAGAAGCTGCGCGGCGATCGCGACGGCGATCTCGGAGCACTCGCGGGCCGCGACTTCGACGCAGTCGTCGACACGAGCGGCCGCGTGCCGCGGCTCGTCTCCGAGACGCTCGACGCGCTCGGTGCGATCGGTCATTACACCTTTGTCTCGACGATCAGCGTGTACGCGGATCTTTCGACGCCGCCGACCGAGTCGTCCCCGCTCGCGGAGCTACAGGAGCCGACCGAGGTCTGGGAGGAGGCCTACGGCGAGCTGAAGGTGCTCTGCGAGAACATTGTGCGCGAGCGGTTCCCGGACGCGTTCGTCCCGCGCCCCGGCCTGATCGTCGGGCCGTGGGACCCGACGGGACGCTTCACGTACTGGCCGACGAGGTTCGCGGCGGGCGGACGGGTGCTCGCACCCCTTCCGCCCGAAACCGACACGCAGGTGATCGACGCGCGCGACCTCGCGGCCTGGATCGTCCGTGCGGCCGAGGGGCAGCTCGGCGGCACCTACAACGCCGTCGGTCCGGTGACGACGCGCGAGCACGTGCTCGAGACGTGCTGCTCTGTCGCCGGCACCGACGCCGAGCTCGTCTGGGTCGACCCGGACTTCCTCCATGCGCAGGGGGTCGAGGAATGGATGGAGCTGCCGCTCTGGCTCCACGACGCCAAGTACCGCGGGATGCTGTCTGCCGACCCGTCGCCGGCGCTAGCGGCCGGGCTCCGGACGCGCCCACTCGAGGAGACGGTGCGCGACACGCTCGCGTGGACCCAGAGCGGCGACGCACCGACCGAGTTCCCCGCCGGGCTCGACCGCGAAAAGGAACAAGCCGTGCTCGACACATGGCAGCGGTCCGTAGACTCGCCCGCGTGAATCGCCTCGAAGGAAAGCACGTCGTCGTCACAGGCGCGGGGACCGGCATCGGCCGCGCGATCGCTCTCCGGCTCGCGGACGAGGGCGCGCGCCTCACGCTGCTCGCCCGCGACGAGCGGCGGCTGCGCGACGTCGTGCCGGGCGCGGCGACGAAATCGGTGGACATCCGCGATCACGACGCCGTGCGTGCCGCGTTCGATGAGCCTCTCGACGCGCTCGTCGCGAACGCCGGGATCGGCGGCCCCAACGGGGCCGGCGAAAGCGACCGCTGGGACGACATCGTCCAGACGAACCTCTACGGCACCTACTGGTGCTGCCGCGCGGCGGAGCCGCACCTCGCCGACGGCGGGCGCATCGTCGTCACCTCGTCGATCCTCGCGCGGATCGGCGTGCCGGGCTACACGGCCTACTGCGCCTCGAAGGCCGGCCTCCTCGGGATGGTGCGCGCGTTCGCTGCCGAGCTGGCGCCCCGCCGGATCCAGGTGAACGGCATCTGCCCCGGCTGGGTGAACACGGACATGGCGTGGGACGGGCTCGCGGGGATCTCCGAGAACCGCGACGAGGCGTTCGAAATCGCGATGAGCGAGGTGCCCCTGCGGCGCATGAGCGAGCCCGAGGAAATCGCAGGCACCGTGGCCTGGCTGCTCTCCCCTGACGCGACCGGCGTCACCGGCCAGGGGATAGATCACAACAACGGCGCCTGGATGGTCTGATGGTCGCTTTCCCATTCGAGTGCCTGCGGGGAGGGTCTGCACCAAGCAGCGTGGCTGACTCGAGGAGTGTCAAGGCAGGTTTGCCTTGGCACTTCTCGAGGCGGGCGCGATGCGCCGCGTGCAGGCCCCCAGCCGCAGGTGCTCCACATGGGGAAGCGATCATCTAATCTTCCGCGCGTGCTCGAACGTGACTACCTCCGCCGCGGTGCCGCCGAGTTCATCGGTACGTTCGCGCTGATCTTCGTCGGGGCAGGCTCCGTCGCCTTCGCGCGGACGCTGACCGACATCGCACTCGAGCACGGCCTCGTGATCGCGGTGTTCGTTTCCGCGTTGGGCTTCATCTCCGGAGGCCACTTCAACCCGGCCGTCACCCTCGGCTTCCTCGTCACGAAGCGGATTGCTCCTGTGCTGGCCGTCTGGTACTGGATCGTCCAGTTCGGCGCGGCGGCGATCGCGGCGCTGCTCCTCAAGTGGGTGCTGCCGACCGCGATCGAGAACCAGGCGCACCTCGGCGCACCGTCGCTCGGCGGCGGGATCGGCGCCGGCGCCGCGGTGGTCGTCGAAGCAGTGCTCACCTTCTTCCTCGTCTTCGTCGTGTTCGCGACAGCGGTCGACCCGCGTGGCGCGTTCAAGCAGATCGCCGGGCTCGCGATCGGCTTCACGATCGCGCTCGACATCCTGATGGGCGGCGTACTGACCGGCGGGATGATGAATCCGGCGCGCGCCTTCGGCCCGCAGCTGCTCGCGGACAACTGGTCGCACTTCTGGGTCTGGTATATCGGCCCGTTCGCAGGCGCCGTGATCGCGGCGTCGCTGTACGAGCTGCTCTACCTGCGGCCGACCCGGCCCGAGCCCGTCGGCCCTCCGGAGACCGGCGTCGACGAGCCCACGCCCGGCGACGCCGCGATCTCGTAGCGGATGCTCTCGACGGTTTCTCTCGTGGTTGCCGCGCTGTCGACCGGCAACGAGATCGCGCTCGCCGTCGTCGGCGGCGCGTTCATCCTCTTCGCGCTCGTCTCGTCGTTCGTGCTCCCGGCGCGCTATCCGGACTTCCCGGGCCGTCACGTGGGCTGGTACGTCGCGGCCGGCATCCTCTTCTTCGTCGCGATGATCTCGGCCGTGCTCGTCTTCGGTGTCGAGAAGAAGGAGGCGGCGAAGCCCGGTGAGACGACGACGGCAGCAGCGACGACGGCAGCGGCCACGACCACGACCCCCGCGGCGACCACCACCGCCTCGACGACCTCGACGGCGACGGCGGTGCAAGGCGACCCCGTCGCCGGCAAGTCCGTCTTCGCGAGCGCGGGCTGCAGCGGCTGCCACACGCTGAAGGCGGCGGGCGCGTCCGGCACCGTCGGGCCGAACCTCGACCAGGTGAAGCCCTCGTACGACAAGATCGTGCACCAGGTGGAAGTCGGGGGAGGCGCCATGCCGCCCTTCAAGGGCACGCTGACGCCGAAGCAGATCCAGGACGTCGCGGCGTTCGTCTTCGCCTCCACGCACGCGTAGTTCTTCACGCGGCGAAAACGGCCCCAGAAATGACGAAACCCGCTCGGGGGAGGAGCGGGTATCGCCGCAGTAGTACGTCAGTCGCCGGTTATCAGGGGGGAGCCGGCAAGCCCAATCCTGCAGAAGGTTGGGGGCCTGGGGAATCGCCCGGAAGGGTGATCTGAGAACGGAGAAGGAGGGATTCGAACCCTCGAGGCAGGGATTTCCCCACCTAACGCCTTAGCAGGGCGCCGCCTTCAGCCACTCGGCCACTTCTCCGGATCGCGCATCGTACCGAGTTCACTGGGACGCGAAAGCCCGCGCGGCGCGGGCTTTCGGTGAAGCGGAGGGAGAGGGATTTGAACCCTCGATGCACCTTTCGGCACATACACGATTTCCAGTCGTGCTCCTTAGACCACTCGGACACCCCTCCGGGTGAAGTGAGCGGAGGGGGAGGGATTTGAACCCTCGATCCGCCTAACGACGGATAACGGTTTTCGAGACCGCCGCATTCGACCGCTCTGCCACCCCTCCGATCGCGCGAC
>JAOPYY010000172.1 GCA_025964395.1 Actinomycetes bacterium
CAAGCTCGACGCGGAGGTCGCGGCCTACGCGCTGATGGGGCTCGGCGAGATGATCGGCATGCGCTGGATCCTCTGGGGCGACGGCCCGATGCCGGAGCGCGTCACGGTCGAGCTCGAGCGGCTGATCGGCCGCATCCTCGAGGCAGACGAATGAGAAAGGTCGGGCTCGTTGCGACCGCTTCGTACCTCCCGGAGCGGTGGATGACCGCTGCTGAACTGGGCGAGCGCTCGGGCATCCCGGAGCAGGTTGTCGTCGAGAAGTTCGGCGTGCGCGGGAAGCACATCGCCGCGGAGAACGAGCACGTCTCCGACCTCTCGGTGCGCGCGGCGGAGAACCTACTCAACGAGATCGGCTTCGATCCGAAGGAGATCGATGTCGTCATGTATTACGGCTCGATGTGGCGCGACTACGCGGTCTGGCAGGCGGCACCGCACATCGCGCATCGCATCGGTGCGACGAACGCGTTCGCGATCGAGTACGACAACGTCTCGTATGGCTCGCCGATGGCCTTGCGCGTGGCGCGCAATCTTCTGCGGGCGGAGGACGAGCTGAAGAACGTGCTCGTCGTCGCGGCGTGTCGCGAGTCGTATCTCCTCGACTACGCGAATGAGCGCTCACGCTTCATGTTCAGCTTCGGCGACGGCGCGGTCGCGGGGCTGCTCAGCGGCGACGCCGACCGCAACGAGGTGCTCGGCGCCCACGCGATCACCGACGGGGCGTACTCGCTGCAGGTGAAGGTCCCTGGCGGCGGCTCCGTCGATCCCGACGGCTACCGCTACCTCGACGTTGCCGATCCGCAGTCGATGAAGGGCGGGCTCGACCAGGTCTCGCTCCCGAATTTCGTCGCCGCCGCGCGCGGCGCCGTCGAGCGCTCTGGGCTGACGATGGACGAGATTGCGTTCGTCTGCCCGCTCCACACGAAGCGCTCGATGTTCCTTGCGTTGCTCTCGGAGCTCGGAATGCGCGAAGATCAGGCCGTGTACCTCGACGACACCGGACACATGAGCGGCGTCGACTCGCTGCTGGGGCTCGACCGGGCCGTGCGCGACGGGCGCGTGGGCGACGGCGACGCCGTGCTGCTGCTCGCCGCGGGCACCGGCTACACGTGGGCCGCGACCGTCGTCCGCTGGGGCGGGGCGTAGTGCTCAAGCCCGGCGACACCTTCGGGCCCTCGAGCTGGATCGAGATCCCACAGTCGAAGATCGACGCTTTCGCCGAGGCGACGGGCGACCACCAGTGGATCCACGTCGACCCTGAGCGTGCGAAGGACGGCCCGTTCGGTTCGACGATCGGGCACGGCTACCTGACGCTGTCGCTGCTACCGGTGGCCTCGTACGAGGTGATCCCCCGCAATGGCGCCATGGGCATCAACTACGGCCTCAACCGTGTGCGGTTCCCCGCGCCGGTGCCGGTCGACTCGCGCGTCCGCGCGTCGTTCGAGGTCGTGTCGGTCGACGAATTCGAGGGCGGCGCGCAGGTGACGATGACGGCGACCGTCGAGGGTGAGGGCGGCGACAAGCCCGTGTGCGTCGCGGAAGTCGTCTTCCGTTACTACGGCTAAGCCAGTGCGCAAGGTCGCCCTCGTCACCGGCGCGCGCGGCGGGATCGGCGGCGCGATCGTCGAGCGGCTCGAGGCGGACGAGTGGACCGTCCACGCGGTCGACGTCGACGATGCCGACCTCACGACGCGTGAAGCGAACAAGGCTGTCGTCGACGCTGCGCTCAGCGCGCACGGCCGGCTCGACGCGATCGTGCCGAACGCGGGCTTCCAGCACATCGCTCCCGTGCGCGACTTTCCGGAGGAGACGTGGGACCGGCTGCTCGCACTGCTCCTGACCTCGCCGTTCCTGCTCGCAAAGTACGCCTGGGAGGCACTCGCCGCGTCAGGCGAAGGACGCGTCTGCGTGATCGCCTCTGCGCACGCACTCACCGCCTCGCCCTTCAAGGCCGGCTACGTCGCGGCGAAGCACGGCGTGCTCGGGCTGGTGAAGACGCTGGCGCTCGAAGGGGCGGAGGTGGGCATCACGGCGACCGCGGTGTGCCCGGCGTACGTCCGGACGCCCCTCGTCGAGACGCAGATCGCCGACCAGGCGAAGGCGCACGGCCTGCCGGCGGAGCGCGTGCTCGAGGAGGTGCTCCTCGAGCGCCAGGCGGTGAAGCGGCTGCTGGAGCCGTCGGAGGTGGCCGATCTGGTGGCGTTCCTGCTCGGCCCGACGGGCAGCGGGATCACCGGCGTCGCGGTGCCGATCGATCTCGGCTGGACCGCGCGCTGACTCGGAGTTAATCCTGTTCGTGGTCGCGCTCGCACCAGTCGGGGCAGGTGCACTCCGCGAGCTCCCACATCGGGATGACTTCTTCGGGCTCTTCCACGGGTACTTCGGCGGTCTCGGCCATCACGTGCTCCTTTCGGATCCCAGGCTATGTCCCAGGATAGATGATTTCGGATCCAAGTCAATTGAGATATGGACGAACGGCTAGGCTTGACGGCGATTCTCTCGCCATTTAGGATCCCAGAACAGTCATTCCCGAATCCAGGAGCATCGCGTGGACATCGAGAGTCGGATCCAAGAGCAAACGGCACAGCTGGAAGCGCAGTGGGCCCAGGACGAGCGCTGGGGCGGCATCGAGCGCACGTACGCCGCCGAAGACGTCGTCCGGCTCCGTGGCTCGGTCGTCCCCGAGTGCACGCTCGGGCGCATCGGGTCCGAGCGGCTCTGGCGCCTGCTCACGACGCCTTCAGGAACGCAGCCCGGCTACGTCAACGCGCTGGGTGCGTTGACGGGCGGCCAAGCCGTGCAGATGGTCAAGGCCGGCCTGCAGGCGATCTATCTCTCCGGCTGGCAGGTCGCAGCCGACGCGAATCTGTCCGGGTCGACGTATCCCGACCAGAGCCTCTACCCGGCGAACTCGGTGCCGCAGGTCGTGCGGCGCCTCAACAACGCGCTGCTCCGCGCCGACCAGATCGACTGGTCGGAGGGTCGCAACGGCACCGACTGGCTGGCGCCGATCGTTGCCGACGCGGAGGCGGGCTTCGGCGGCGCCCTCAACGCATACGAGTTGATGCGGGGGATGGTCGAGGCGGGCGCCGCCGGAGTCCACTTTGAGGATCAGCTCTCGTCGGAGAAGAAGTGCGGTCACCTCGGCGGCAAGGTCCTCGTGCCGACGTCACAGTTCATTCGCACGCTGACGGCCGCACGCCTGGCTGCCGACGTGCTCAACGTGCCGACCGTTCTCGTCGCCCGCACGGACGCGCTGAGCGCGAACCTGCTGACGAGCGACGTCGACGAGCGCGACGCGACGTTCGCGACCGGCGAGCGGACGAGCGAGGGGTTCTTCCGGATCCAGGACGGCCTCGAAGCCGCGATCGCGCGGTCGCTCGCCTACGCGCCGTACGCCGACGTGCTCTGGTTCGAGACGTCGACGCCGGATCTCGGCGAGGCGAAGGAGTTCGCCGCGGCGATCCACGAGCAACACCCGCGCAAGCTGCTCGCCTACAACTGCTCGCCGTCGTTCAACTGGAAGAAGGCGCTTTCCGAGGAGGAGATCGCCGGCTTCCAGCAGCAGCTCGGCGAGTGGGGCTACCGCTTCCAGTTCATCACGCTCGCCGGCTTCCACTCGTTGAACGCCGGGATGTTCGAGCTCGCGCAGGGCTACCGCGAGCGCGGAATGAGCGCCTACGTCGACCTGCAGGAGCGCGAATTCGCGATGGAGGCCGACGGGTACACCGCAACGAAGCACCAGCGTGAGGTCGGTGCGGGATACTTCGACAAGGTGATGCAGGCCGTATCGAAGGACTCATCGACGCTCGCGCTCCACGGGTCGACGGAGGAAGAGCAATTCGCATAGAGACAGACGTCCTCTCGACCGAGGCGCTCGCGTTCGTCGACCGCCTCCACCGTGAGCTGAATCCCGAACGCGAGCGCCTGCTTGCGGTTCGGGCTCTGCGTCGCGGGGAACAGTTCCGATTTATCAGTGCGCCGGAGGAGTTCAAGGTCGCGCGAGCGCCCGCCGACCTGGATGACCGCCGCACCGAGATCACGGGGCCGGTGGAGCGCAAGATGATGATCAACGCGCTCAATTCGGGCGCGAAGGTCTTCATGGCGGACTTCGAGGATGCGAACTCGCCGACCTGGGACAACGTGCGCGACGGCCAGCGCAACGTGCACGACGCCGTGCGGCGCACGATCGAGCTCGACACCGGCGAGAAGCAGTACCGGCTGAACGACGAGACGGCGACGCTGGTGATCCGTCCGCGCGGCTGGCATCTCGTCGAAAGGCACCACGAGGTCGACGGCAAGCCGATCAGCGCCTCGCTCTTCGACTTCGGGCTCGTTGTCTTCAACAACGCGCAGGAGCAGCTCGCGCGCGGGACAGGCCCCTACTTCTACCTCCCGAAGCTCGAGTCGCATGAGGAGGCACGCCTGTGGGCGCGCGCCTTCGCGCTCGCCGAGGAGGATCTCGGCCTACCGCACGGCTCGATCAAATGCACGGTGCTGATCGAGACGATCCTCGCGGCCTTCGAGATGGACGCGATCCTCTACGAGCTGCGCGACCACTCGTGCGCGCTGAACGCGGGACGCTGGGACTACATCTTCAGCTGCATCAAGAAGACCGGCGCGGTGCTGCCCGACCGTGGCCAGGTGACGATGACCGTGCCGTTCATGCGCGCGTACTCGCAGCTGCTCGTCAAGACGTGCCACGACCGTGATGCGCACGCGATCGGTGGGATGGCGGCGTTCATTCCCTCGAGGCGTGACGCCGAGGTGAACGCCGTTGCGCTCGCGAAGGTCGCCGAGGACAAGCGCCGCGAGGCCGGCGACGGCTTCGACGGCACGTGGGTCGCACACCCGGATCTCGTGCCCGTCGCGATCGCCGAGTTCGACGCGGTGCTGGGCGACCGCCCGAACCAGGTCGACCGCAAGCGCGACGACGTGCACGTGACGGAGGAGCAACTCGTGGACTTCGAGATCCCCGGCTCCGACATCACCGATGAGGGCCTGCGCGTGAACGTCAGCGTCGGCGTCCGCTATCTCGACGCCTGGCTGCAGGGCGTCGGCGCCGCGGCGATCGACAACCTGATGGAGGATGCGGCGACGGCGGAGATCTCGCGCGCTCAGGTCTGGTCGTGGGTGCAGGCGGGCCGGTTCGACGAAGCGCGGGTGCGCGAGGAGATCGCCCTGGTCGAGGCCTCGCCTGCGGCGAAGGAGGTCTTCGCCGACGTCGCGCTCAGCGTGCCGTTGAAGGACTTCCTCACCTCCGAGGCGTACGATCTATTGCCGTGAGCCTGGAAAGCACCAAGGCGGATGACATTGCGGTCCTGATCGAGGAGGCAATCGTCTCCGGCGAGCTCGCGCCCGGCTCGGTGCTGCGGCAGGAGCAGCTGTCGGAACGGTTCGGCGTCTCGCGGACGCCGGTGCGCGAGGCGCTCCGCAAGCTCGCGGCCCTAGGGCTCGTCTCGTTCGAACCGAACCGCGGCGTTCGCGTGCGGACGCTCTCGCACGACGACCTGCGCGAGGCGTTCCTCGTGCGCGCGGAGCTTGAAGCGCTTGTGACCGAGATCGCTGCGCGGAAGATGACGCCGGAGGCGCTCGAGGAGCTCGGGGAGTGCGAGACGCGTTTCTCGCGGCTGACGAAGGAGGTCCGTTCGCACGAGCCTGGCGGTGGACGCCGTTCGCTGATGTCGGAGTGGATGCGCGCGAACCACGCGTTCCACGACGTGATCTATGGCATCGCCGACGTGCCGTACATCGAGGCGGTCTCGAAGGCGGCACGCCGGACGTTCTCCGGCCCGGCGGTGTGGGCGCCGTCGGACGACCACCTCGACGATCTCTACGAGCGCAACCAGGCCGAGCACCGCGCGATCCGCCAGGCACTCGTCGCAGGTTCGGTCGCCGGCGCACGCGAGCTCGCCCACGAGCACGTGATGCACTCGTTCGAGTTGCTGACGACGATCCTGGAGCACGTCGGCTCCGACTGGGCCGCGAAGACCTAGAGGTTTGATGTGGAACTGCGTGGTCGCGGGGATGGCTCAGACCAAGCAGGTGGTTCGGGTCGGGCGCAGGGCATAGCGGTGCCTACGTTCAAGCCCGACCCGGGCGAGATGCGCCGCGTCTGAGCCACCATCCGCGGCTGCGCGTGCGTTTCACATCAAGCCTCTACCCCGGTCTGCGTGGTAGTCAGCCCGTCGCGGAGGAGTCGGACGGCGACCGCGGCTAGAAAGACCGCGAAGACGAGGCGTAGGACGTGCGCGGGCAGCGCGATCGCGACGAGCGCGCCGATGACTCCTCCCGCGGCGCCGAGCGCGCCGATGCGCAGGGCGAGCGCCGCGTCGCCGATCCCCTTCCGGCGCAGGGCAATCGTGGCGACGATCGCGGTCGGGAGGATGACGAGCAGCGAGGTCGCTTCGGCCTGATGCTGCGACGCTCCGGCGACAAGCGTCAGGAACGGGATGATCATCAGGCCGCCGCCGATCCCGAGCAGCCCGGCAGCCGCGCCCGCGAGGAAGCCGAACGCGACGAGCGCGGCGTAGAGGGCGACACCGCTCATTGCAGGAACAAGAGAATCGAGGCGGCGGCGGCCAGGAGCCCGAACGCGATCTTCAGCGGTCGCTCGCCGATCCGGGCCAGGAAGCCGACGCCGACACGCGCTCCGACGATCGAGCCCAGCGTGAGCGCGATCGCGTAGCCGAGACGCACCTGGCCCGCAGCGCCGAACGTGATCACGCTGGCGAGGCTGATCGGGATGATCGCGCCGAGCGACATCGCATGCGCGTCGCGCTGGCGGTAGCCGGCCCAGAAGACGAGGAGGGGCACCATGATCAGCCCGCCGCCGACGCCGAGCAGCCCGGAGAGCAACCCGCCGGCACCGCCGATCGTCACGAGCCGGCGATCGAGACGACCGCGTGGAGAAGACGTCTCGGACATCGGCGAGACCTTAGCCGTGCGCGAAATCCTGTCCCGAACGGCCATGTCTAGGGACAGTCCCTAGCCATGTCCGAAAGGGGCGGGTCTTTCTAGACGACCAGATAGGCGACGAGCGCAGCGATCGCCGCGACCACGAGCGGCGCGACGAGCTTGAAGAGCGCGGTCGGAAAGTCCTGGCGCGGGCGGATCATGTTCGGCAGAATGATCGGCATAGTCGCTGCCTGACCTGATCCCTCGCACGCGTACGATGGGCGCCCTATGGGGTCGATGAGCAGCGGCATGGAGTCCAGATACGAGCCCCGGGGCGTCGAGGAGCGCTGGCAGAAGACGTGGGAGGCCGAAGGCCTCTACAACGCCGATCCCGACCCGTCGCGCACGCCGTACGTCGACGCGCACCCGCCGCCCAACGTCACGGGCGAGCTGCACATCGGCCACGCGCTCCAGCTCTCGATCGGCGACACGATGATCCGCTGGAAGCGGATGCAGGGCTTCAATGCGCTCTTCCAGCCCGGCTACGACCATGCCGGCATCTCGACGCAGAACGTCGTCGAGAAGGTGCTGCTCGCCGAGGGCACCTCGCGCCAGGAGCTCGGCCGCGAGAAGTTCGAGGAGCGGGTCTGGGAGTGGCTGCACGAGTACGGCGGCAAGATCCTCAACCAGTTCCGCCGCATGGGGGCGTCGCTCGACTACCGGCGCACCCGCTTCACGATGGACGAGGGCTATGTCCGGGCGGTGATGCGCTGGTTCGTGCACCTGTACGGCAAGGGCTACATCTACCGCGCGAACCGGATCATCAACTGGTGCCCGTACCACGAGACCTCGCTGTCCGACCTCGAGCTCGAGCACGAAGACACCGACGACACGCTCTCGACGATCCGCTATCCCCTGGTGCCTCTCGAGGGCGAGGATTCACAAGGCTCCATCCCGATCGCCACCGTGCGGCCGGCGACGATCCCGGCCGACGTCGCAGTCGCCGTGCATCCGGAGGACGACCGCTACAAGCACCTGATCGGCCGCGAGGTGATCGTGCCGTGGACGGAGAACCGCGTGCCGGTGATCGCCGACGAGCGCGTCGAGCGCGACTTCGGGACGGGCGCGCTGAAGATCACGCCGGGCCACGACCCCACCGACTTCCAGATTGGACGCGACCACGGCCTGCCCGAGCCGAGTTGCATCGGACCAGACGGGCGCGTGACCGCCGAGGGTCTCGAAGGGCTGACGCAGAAGGAAGCCGAGGAGAAGATCCTGGCGTGGGTGAAGGAGCGCGGGCAGCTCGAGAAGCGCGAGCATTACCGGCACAGCGTCGCCTTTTGCGAACGGTGCCATTCGCGCATCGAGCCGCTCATCTCGCTCCAGTGGTGGTGCTCGATGGAGGAGCTCAAGCAGCCGGCGCTCGAGGCGCTGCGCAGCAAGAAGGTCGTCTACCACCCCGAGAGCCAGCACCGTTTTGCGATTCGCTCACTCGAAGACGCTCCCGACTGGAACATCTCGCGGCAGATCTGGTGGGGCCACCAGCTTCCCGTTTGGTACTGCCCCGATGAGCACATCACCGTCGCCGAGACCGAGCCGGCGGCGTGCGCCACCTGCGGCTCCGCGGAACTGACGCGCGAGACCGACGTGCTCGACACGTGGTTCAGCTCGGCGCTCTGGCCGTTTGCCACGCTCGGCTGGCCAGACGAGACACCAGACCTTGCCTACTTCTACCCGGGCGACCTGCAGACGACGGCGCGCGAGATCATCCGCCTCTGGGAGAACCGAATGATCTTCTCGGGGATCGAGTTGATGGGCGACATCCCGTTCACCGACGTGATCATCCACTCCACAGTCCTGGCGCCCGACGGCCGGCGCATGTCGAAGTCGCTGGGGACCGGCATCGACCCGATCGAGATCATCGAGAAGTACGGCACCGATGCAACGCGGTACGGATTGATGAAGAACTCGCTGACACAGGACGTCCGCTTCTCGTACTCGGCGATCGAAGAGGGCGGCAAGCTCTCGAACAAGCTCTGGAACGCCGCGCGCCTGATCGTGAACGCGTGCGAGGGTGCGCTCCCCGCGGAGCAACCGGCGTCGCTCGAGGAGCGCTGGATCCTCGCGCGCCTCTCGCAGACGCAGCGTGCGGTCGAGTCGCTGCTCGGCCAGTTCGACTACGCGCACACGATGGACGAGCTCTACCACCTGACCTTCGACGACTTCTGCGACTGGTACCTCGAAGCGGTGAAGGCGCGCGTCTACGACGGCGACGCCGGCGCGCGCGCGACCGCGACGGCCGCGCTCGAACGGCTCTTGAAGTTGCTGCAGCCCGCGATGCCCCACGTGACCGAGGAGATCTGGTCGTTCCTGCCGGTGCGCGCGTCGCGGCTGATGGTTGCGCCGTGGCCCGAGGCGGGCGATGAATCGGAGGCGGGTGCGCTGACGCGTGTGCAGGAGGCGGCGACGGTGTTCCGCCGCTCGGGTGTGATCCCGCAGCTCGACGGCGAGGAGCGCCGGATCTTCGACGCGGTCGTGAAGCCGGAGCGCGCAAAGGCCAACGGCAACGTCGACGCCGAGCGCGAGCGCCTGCGCAAGGAGATCGCGCGCTCGGAGGCGATGCTCGCGAACGAGCGCTTCGTGGCGAACGCACCTCCCGAGGTCGTGGGCGTCGAGCGCGAGAAGCTCGAGCGGTATCGCCGCGAGCTCGATGCCATCAGCTGACCGGCGTAGGCTCGACGGAGGCGGCGAAGGAACAGCCTGGCTCGCGTCGCTGAGCCCGTGGCCGACCAACGGCTTCGGGACCGAGCGCATGGTCGCGCTGCTCGAGCGGCTCGACAACCCGCAGCGCTCGTTCGAGGCGGTGCACGTCGTCGGCACGAAGGGCAAGTCGACCGCTGCGCGCCGCATCGCCGCGACGATCGGCGGGGTCGCCTACACCTCGCCGCACGTCTCGGGCTGGCACGAGCGGCTGCAGACCGACGAGGCCGGCTTCGAGCGGGCGGTTCAGCGCGTGCGCGCCGCGGCGCAGGAGCTCGGCGCGACGCAGTTCGAGACTCTCACCGTCGCCGCGTTCGCCGATTTCGCGGCCCGCGGGATAGAGGCGGCCGCGATCGAGGCCGGCCTCGGCGGCCGGCTCGACGCGACGAACGTGATCGACGCGCGGGTCGTCCTCCTGACGAACGTCGCGCTCGAGCACACGGAGGTGCTCGGCGAGAGCCGTGAGCTGATCGCGGCGGAGAAGCTCGCCGTCGCGGGCCCCGGCGCAGTCGTCGTGCTCCCCGACGAGGAGTTTGCGCACCTCGTTCCGGGCAACGAGCTACGCGTGGGAGGTGCGCAAGAGGCTGTCGAAGCGTTCCTCGGCCGGAGGGTCGAGCTGGCCGAGGCCGCCCTGCCCGGCCGGCTGGAGGTGCGCGACGGCGAGGTGCGCGACGGCGCCCACACGCCCGACGCCGTCGACTGGCTGCTCGAGCGGCTGCCCCGGCCACACGATTACGTCGTCGTCGCGTCGATCCTCGGCGACAAGGATGTGGACGGGATCCTCGAGCGGCTGGCGCAGGCGGGCACCACCCTGGTCGCGACCAGAACCTCGAATGAGCGCGCCCTGCCTGCGGGGGAGGTTGCCGCCCGAGGGCGAACGTGGTTCGAGGTGGTGGAGACGGCAGACGATCCCTGCGAGGCGCTGCGCCTTGCCCATACGCTTGGACCCCGCGTCCTGGTGACCGGCTCGCTCTACCTGCTTGCCGATCTGTATTCGCTTGCCGAAACCAGCCCGGACGAGTGAAATGCTTACGATGTCTCGCTCCAGTGACCGGATCAGCGTCTTCCTCTTCGCCCTCTTCCTCTTGGTGGCGTTCGTGGTCATCGCGTTTGCCGCCGGGTACGGACTAGGAAGGATCCTTCTGTGATCGCAGCATCGGCGTTCGGCGGCGTGCACGACTTCTTCCACTCTTCGACGTGGTATGTGATCCGCAACCTCGCGATCTTCTTCGTGCTCGTCTTCTGGGTCGCGACGGTCTACTGGGTGAACAAGGACGCGAAGCGCCGGATCGAGGACCCGCTGATCGTCTGGGTCGTGACCGCGATCGGCGTCGTCCCGTTCATCGGCCCGCTGATCTACATGCTGTTCCGCCCGCCCGAGTACCTCGACGACATCCGCGAGCGCGAGCTCGAGATCAAGGCGATGGAGAAGCGGGTCGGCGGCGGTGACCTGCACTGCCCGGTCTGCCGCGCCGACGTCGAGGAGGAATTCCTGATCTGCCCGGTCTGCACGACCAAGCTGCGCCAGGCCTGCGTGAACTGCAACCGGCCACTCGAGGCGCTGTGGCAGGTCTGTCCGTACTGCGAGACGCCGATCGAGCACGACGCCACCGTGGCGCTCGCAGAAACGAAGCGTCCGCCGCGCCGCAGGCAATCTCGCTAGTCTCCGCGGCCGCATGGCCGTCGAACGCACACTCATCCTCGCCAAGCCCGATGCAGTCGAGCGCAATCTCGCCGGCGAGATCCTTGCGCGCTTCGAGCGCCGCGGGCTGAAGCTGCGCGCCGCCCGCTTCGTGCAGGCGAGCCGCGAGATCGGCTCGACGCATTACGAGGAGCACAAGGAGAAGCCCTTCTTCGGCGAGCTCGTCGACTTCATCACGTCAGGGCCGACACTCGCGTTCGTGCTCGAGGGCGAGGGTGCGATCGCCACGTGTCGCAAGACGATCGGCGCGACGAACCCGGCCGACGCGGACCCCGGCTCGCTGCGCGGCTCGTTCGCGCTCGCGATGCCGAACAACCTCGTGCACGGGAGCGACTCGCCCGAGTCCGCCGAGCGCGAAATCGGGATCTGGGTCCCCGATGGCCTCGTCTCCTAGAGACGACGCCGCCAAGAACGTCGCGCTCTGGACACGGGCGAACGCCGAGTACACGGACGCGAACGCGACCACGAACTGGGCGCTCGACGAGATCTCGTGGGGCATCTGGGCGATCGACGAGTCGGAGCTGAACGTCCTCGGTGACGTGAAGGGCCTCGACGTCGTCGAGCTCGGCTGCGGGACCGCGTACTTCTCCGCCTGGCTCGCGAAGCTCGGCGCGAGGCCGATCGGCGTCGACGTCACGCCCGCGCAGCTGGAGACGGCGCGCCGGATGATGGCCGAGACGGGGATCGAGTTCCCGCTCGTCGAGGCCGACGCCGCGGAGACCGGGCTGCCGGAGGCGAGCGCCGACCTGGTCGTCTCCGAGTACGGCGCATCCATCTGGGTCGACCCGTACCGCTGGATCCCCGAGGCCGCGCGGCTGTTGCGTCCCGGGGGCCGCCTCGTGTTCCTGCGCAACTCGACGCTCGTCATCCTCTGCTCGGACGATGAGGTGCCTGCGAAGGAGCATCTCGTGCATCCGCAGTTCGGCATGAAGCGCTTCGAGTTCCCGGAAGGCGGCGTCGAGTTCCACTTGCCGCACGGCGAATGGATCGACTTGCTGCGCGCGAACGGTTTCGAGATCGAGCGGCTGATCGAGATCCAGGCGCCGGTAGATGCGCAAACGCACGATCGCTACTCGTACGTGACGGCGGACTGGGCGCGCAAATGGCCGGCCGAGGAGATCTGGGCGGCCAAGAAAACGGCCGGCGTGGGCTCGACGGAGCTGAACAAATGAGCGTCCCGCCTGCACCACCGCTGATCCTCGCCTCGACGTCGCCGCAGCGCCGGGCGATCCTCACGCAGCTCGAGATCCCATTCGAGGTCTTCGCTCCGGACTACGACGAACTGCCCGGCACCGGGCCGCTCGAACGCGCCGCGGGCAAGGCTCGCTCGGTGGAGCCGGACGAGCGGCCGGTCCTCGGCATCGACACGGAGGTGCTGTTCGACGGCGAGCTGCTCGGCAAGCCGGCGAACGAGGCGGAGGCCGAAGCGATGCTGGAGATGCTGGCCGGCAAGACGCACGCGGTCGTCTCCGGGCTCTGCCTGCGCACGATCGCCTGGGAGGAGCTCCACGAGGAGACGACGCTCGTGACGTTCCGGTCGTTGACGCCGCGCGAGCTCGGGCACTACGTCGCGTCGCACGAATGGGAGGGTCGAGCAGGCGGCTATGCGATCCAGGGTCTGGGGGCGAGTCTCGTCGAACGGATCGAAGGCGACTTCCTCAACGTGGTCGGCCTTCCGGGCTCATTACTGGTGCGGGTCCTGTCGACGCGGTTCGCAGGTGTCTACGGCTTCGGCTAGTTTGGGCGCCCAATGGGGATCTTCAACTACCTGACCGGCTTCGGCGGTCGCGACATGGCCGTCGACCTCGGGACGGCGAACACGCTCGTCTACGTGCGCGGTCGCGGCATCGTGCTCTCCGAGCCGTCGGTCGTCGCGATCGACCAGCGCACGGGCGAGGTGCACGCCGTCGGCCTAGAGGCGAAGCGCATGCTCGGGCGCACGCCGGGGACGATCAGCGCGATCCGCCCGCTGAAGGATGGCGTGATCGCCGACTTCGACGTGACCGAGCAGATGCTCCGTCACTTCATCCAGAAGGTCCACCAGCACCGTTTTGCGCACCCGCGCGTCGTCGTCTGCGTCCCGTCGGGCGTGACCGGCGTCGAGAAGCGCGCCGTCGAGGAAGCAACGCTGTCCGCCGGCGCGCGGAAGGCGTACCTGATCGAAGAGCCGATGGCTGCTGCGATCGGCGCCGGGCTGCCCGTCGCAGAGCCGACCGGGAACATGATCGTCGACATCGGCGGCGGCACGACCGAGGTCGCCGTGATCTCGCTCGGTGGAATCGTCGTCTCGCAGTCGCTGCGCGTCGGCGGGGACGAGATGGACGAGGCGATCATCAATCACATCAAGCGCGAGTACAAACTGCTGATCGGTCAGCAGACGGCGGAAGAGATCAAGCTCGAAGTCGGCTCTGCGTTCCCCATGAAGGAAGAGGTGCAAGCGGAGGTGCGCGGGCGCGACATGCTCACCGGCCTGCCGAAGACCGTGATCCTCTCGAGCGAGGAAGTGCGTCATGCGCTCGAGGAACCGGTCAACCAGATCATCGACGCGATCAAGTCGACGCTCGACAAGACACCGCCCGAGCTTGCCGCGGACATCATGGATCGCGGCATCGTGCTCGCCGGCGGCGGAGCACTTCTGCACGGGCTCGACGAGCGCCTGCGCCACGAGACGCACATGCCCGTGCACCTCGCGGAGTCGCCGCTCACGTGCGTCGCCGTCGGCTCGGGGCGCAGCCTCGAGGAGTTCGACGCGATCCACCGCAGCTCGCGCGCGCGCTCACGCTCGCGCAACGGCAGCCGCAACTACTAGCGATGGTCATCCGGGAGATCGACCCCCGGAGCGCCCCGGACGAGGAGCTGCTGACGATCCACCGGATCGAGGAGGCATGCTCGCACGAGCGGCCGTTCCGCAACTTCGAGCTCTCGCGCTCGTACTACCGGGTGTGGTCCGAGGGCAACCGGCGCTGGTGGCTCGCGGGCGACGTGGGTGTTGCGGTGCTGATGACGGTGCCGCCCTCGTTCAACTACGTGCAGATCCTGGTGCGCCCGGAGGCGTGCCGCGGAGGGATCGGGACGGAGCTCCTCGCGCACGTCGTCGCCGCCGCGCGCAGCGAGGGCGTCGCGTCCTTCTTCGCGCACCACCACGATGCGGCGGGCGCGGCGTTCGCGCGGAAGGCCGGCGCGGTCGAGGACCAGCGCGACGTGCACGCCGAGATCCGCCTGCGCGACGTCGACCTGCCGGAGCCGGTCGTCCCCAGCGGGTGGCGGCTCCTCTCGTGGACCGGCCCCGCTCCCGACGATCTCGTGGCGTCGTACGCTCGCGCGCGTGCCGCAATCGACGACGCTCCGACGCCCGGCGACATGGCTATGACGCCGATCGACGTGGCCTGGGTCCGGCAGATGGAAGCGACGGCCGCGGCCCGCGGGCGCGAGTCGCGCGTGACCGTTGCCATCGACGCCGACGGCGTGGTCGGCGCGTTCACCGACCTGCGCGTGTCGCCGCCCCCGAGCCCCGTCGCGACCACCGACGACACCGCCACGATCTCCGAAGCGCGCAACCGTGGGCTCGCCTACGCGGTGAAGCTCGAGTTGCTTCGGCGGCTGCGCGAGGAGCGGCCGGATGTGGAGGTCGTGCGGACGGTGAACGCCGAGCACAACCACGCCATGCGCGCCGTGAACACGAAGCTCGGCTTCGTGCCCACGGCGGTCCTGACAACGGCGGTGCTGACGCTGTGATGGCCAAGCTCGGATTCGAGCTCCATGAGCGGATCCCCAGCGAGTGGGGCGAGCTCTGGGTCCACAACCTCGACACGAGATCGTAACCGGAGCGTCTACTCCGGTTCAGGTATCGTAACCGGAGTCCTGAGTCCGCTTGGTGCGGACCATTGTTTTTAGGAGGTCGTGTTGAGGTCGGAAACAAACCGCTGGCTCGTGCTCGTCCTGGTCT
>JAOPYY010000141.1 GCA_025964395.1 Actinomycetes bacterium
GACCCGCGAGCGCGTTCCTTTGGGAGGCGGCACTGCAGGCCACGCCGCCGCACGCATTGGCAGAAATCATCACGCATTCTCCGAGTGAGTCGGAGGAGGCGGCGGCTCTTAGAGCCGACGCCCTCCGATGCGAAGCCTGGGCAGGCGAGCCGTTCGTACGTCCCGATGAAGATCCGGACGTCGCGCTCGCACCCGGGACGGCTCGCCGACGGGCGCTTGACGACGCCCTGGCCGAGATCAACGGCGGGCGCGACTCCCCCTCTTCCGAATGGAAGGTGAAGTACGCGCTGCTGCTCGGGCTCGAGCGCGTCCTGTCGGAGAAGCCGCCGCGCCTCGCCTCCGGCACGGAGCTGCGCCGCCACCAGATCGACGCGCTGGCCGGAATGCTGACCGAGCTGATCGCCGCCGCGCAGAAGAGCGGCGAGAACGGCAATGGCAATGGAAACGGGAACGGCCACGCCGAGGACGTTCCGGAGGAGGAAGAGGAGGACGAGGAGCTCGAGCTCTCGCCGGACTCCGAGACCGACGAGGAGATCGAAGAGGAGCTGCCCGTCCAGGACGACCCGGGCGCGGTGCGGCGCTACCGCTTCCGCCATCCGACCGCGTCGGGGAAGACGATCGCCGCCGCCGGCTTCGTCGAGGCCGCCCGCACCGAAGGCGTCCTGATCCTCACCCACCGCCGCCTGCTCGTCGACCAGTTCCGCCGCGAGCTCACCGACCACGGCTACGGCGGGCGCTTCCACGACGCGATCCTCGAGGGGCACACCGCACAGCGGCCGTCGAACCCGATCACGATCCAGACCTACGCGTGGTTCGCGCGCCATGTCGAGGAGATCGCACACGACGCGTACGAGCTCGTTATCTTCGAAGAAGCGCATACGGCGCTAGGCGAGAAGACCTCCGCCGCGATCCGCAGCCTGAGCGAGCCGATCTTCATCGGCATGACCGCGACGGAGGAGCTGATCGCGAAGCAGGTCTCCGACGTCTTCCCCGCCTCCGTCGACGACCTGCCGCTGACCGACGCGGCGCGGCGCGGGTTGATCGCGCCGCTGCGCTGCCTGCGCGTCCCGCCGGTCGCTGCAATCAACCAGGTGCCGATCGTGGGCGGCGACTTCGAGGAGCGCGCACTCGCGCAGGCCCTCGACCACGAAGCTCTGAACATGGCGGCCGCGACGCTGTACCGCGAGCGCTTCGGCGACGTGCCGGGAATCGTCTATGCGGCCGGCGTCGACCACGCGTACAACCTCGCGATGGCGTTCCGCGCCGCGGGCATCAAGGCGGAGGCGGTGTCGGGACGCACACCCCCGGTCAAGCTCGCCGAGATCCTTGCGTCGTACGAGCGGGGCGAGATCGACGTCTTGATCAACGCGATGCTGCTCGCCGAAGGCTGGAACTCGCCGCGCGCGACCGTCGTCATGCACCTCGCACCGACCGCGTCGAAGCGCGTGTACCAGCAGCGCATCGGGCGCATCATGCGTATCCACCCGCGCAAGGAAGCCGGCATCGTCGTCGACTTCACGCCGAAGAGCGCGACGCACAACGAGCGTGTCGTGTCGCTGCACTCACTGCTCGACGCGGACTTCTATCGCGAGGGTGCGCGCGTCACGCCGGCGCCGCGCCGCCGCCAGCAGCGTCGCGCACGGCGGAAGCTGACGCCGGCGTCGTGGCTCGTCCCGGTGACACCCGACGTCTTGCGGCGGAAGGTGGTGATCGCGCGCGAATGGCAGCGCGTCGATCCGAAGTTCCTCGACGAGGACGAGCAGCAGTTCTGGGGCGAGATTGCCGGACGGCAACTCCGCTTCGACGAGCGCGCTGCGTTTGTCGAGAAGCTGACCGCGCGCGGTGCGTCCAAGCGCGCGATGGAGAGGTTCCTCTCGACCTGCGCCGCCGAGAATCCGAACCGTCGCCTGCGCCTGATCGCGCTGGCGGACCGCGTCTCGATGAAGGTCGAGCGCGCCGACTTCGACGATCTCGTCACGCTCGTCGCGCAAGCGCCGCCGTGGGAGAAGGATCGCGCGGCCGGCGTGCGCATCCTCCTGCGCGCGATCGCGGACGGGAAGCCCGACGCACCGGATCAGATCCTGGCGCGCTGGACGTGGCGGCTCTCGGTCGCCGTGCGCAAGCAGCTCGACCGCAAGGCGTCGCAGGAGTACCCGGACGCGAAGCGGCTGCTCGGCGCGCTCGCAAATTCGCGCGGGCATCGTCACGAGGAGAACGCCGCGAAGCTCGTCAACGCCGCGCTCGAGATGCCGAAGGAAGTCGGCGCCGCGCTGCTCGCCTCGGCCGAGGGCTACACACCACGCTCAACGCAGCTGCTCGAAGCTGCGCGCGAACGGCTCGGGACGATCCAGGAGGTCGCCGGCTGGATCGCGGAGAGCCTCCCGCAGCCGAAGACCGGCCCGTCGCGCGCCCGTCGCCGCAGGCGCCGCAAGAAGAAAGGCCCGGACGGCGCGATGCAGCCCGGCGAGAACAAGCAGACGGAGACCGCCGCCGGCCAGGAGAAGTCCGCGGCCGCGAAGAAGCGCCGCCGGCGCCGCAAGAAGCCGCCCGAAGGTGGCAGCAGCGCCAACGGCAGCAACGCCGAGTCGCCCCCGAAGGACGCGAACGGGAGCACCGCCGCGCCACCCGCGAAGGACGCGCCGGCGAAGCCGGAGGCCCCGCAGCCCGCAGCGGCAGAGAAGCCCGCACCGGCCGCTCGCGCCGAAGACGCGGCCTAGTGGCCAAGCTCATCTACTCGGCCATCACGTCGCTCGACGGCTACGTCGCGGACGAGAGCGGCAACTTCGACTGGGCTGCACCGGACGAGGAGGTGCACGCATTCGTCAACGACCTCGAGCGGACCGTCGGCACGTACCTCTAGGGGCGCCGGATGTACGAGACGATGGTCTACGTCTCGAACGAGACTTCGATCCTGAAGCGGTTCGGCAGCTGAAAGCGGAAGCGGACCGTGACCTCACCGTCGGCGGCCCCGGCCTCGCCGCGCACGCGATGAGGGTCGGGCTGGTCGACGAGTACCACCTCTTCGTCAACCCGGTGGTCATCGGTGGCGGCACGCAAGCGCTCCCCGACAACGTCCGCGTGAACCTCGAACTGCTGGACGAACGTCGCTTCGGCAACGGCGTCGTGCACCTCCAGTACGCCGGCGCGGCCTAGCCAAAACGGCCATGACCGGGGTCAGGCGCCGGTCATGGCCGTTGGGGACAGGCGGCGTAACAACGCCTCAACCCTCGGAGAGGCAAGCTACGGCTTAGCGCGTGCTCGTCCTGCTCCTCATCGGGTTCCTCGCCGGGATCGTCACCGCGATCTCGCCGTGCGTCCTGCCCGTGCTGCCGGTGTTGCTCGCAGGCGGCGCGTCGGGGCGCAAGCCGCTGCGCATCGTCGCGGGGCTCGTCGTCAGCTTCAGCGTCTTCACCCTGTTCGCGTCGTGGCTGCTGAGGCAGCTCGGCTTGCCGCAGGACTTGCTGCGCAACCTGGCGATCGCCCTCCTCTTCATGATGGCCGGCGTGCTGCTGCTGCCGCGCGCGGCACTGCTGCTCGAGCGGTCGCTGTCGTTCTTCTCGCGCCTCCGCCCGGCGAAGGCCGGCGGCGGCTTCTTCCTCGGCGCGACGCTCGGACTCGTGTTCGTCCCGTGCGCTGGCCCCTTCCTCGCGGCGATCACGACCGCCGCCGCACGTGAGAACTTCGGCGGGCGAACGATCGCCGCGACCTTTGCCTACGCGGCAGGTGCAGCGATCCCGATGCTTGCCATCGCCCGCGGCGGCCGCGAGATGGCCGGGCGTATCCGCATGCACGCGGAACGACTGCGGATCGCGTCGGGTGCGATCGTTGCGCTCGTCGCCGTCGGTCTCGTATTCCATTTCGACGACCGTCTCGCGCAACTGACGCCGGGCTACACGACGTTCCTGCAGAACACAATCGAGCAGAGCTCGGCCGCGAAGCGTGAGCTCGCGAAGGTCCGCGGCGGCGGTCAGGCGCTGACGGTGAAGACGACGCCAGCCGGCGGGCTCCCGAACTACGGCGCCGCACCCACCCTGCACCCCGACGGTGTCTGGATCAACACGAAGCCGTTGACGCTGAAACAGCTGCGCGGCAAGGTCGTGCTGATCGACTTCTGGACGTACTCGTGCATCAACTGCCTGCGTACGCTCCCGCACCTGAAGGCGTGGGACGCGACCTACCGCGACAAGGGGCTCGTGATCATCGGCGTGCATACACCCGAGTTCGCGTTCGAGCACGTGTCGTCGAACGTGCGCAGCGCCGTGCAGCGGCTCGGCATCCGCTACCCGGTCGTGCAGGACAACCGGTTAAAGACGTGGGACAAATATGCGAAAAAGTAATGGCCCGCCGAGTACCTGATCGACCGCACGGGGAACGTTCGCCACACCCACTTTGGCGAAGGCGAGTACCCGCAGACCGAGTCGCTGATCCGCCGGCTGCTCACAGTGAAGGGCAAGCGCGCGCACCTGCTTCCCGACACGACGCCGACCGAGGCGATGACACCCGAGACGTACCTCGGCTACGCGCGCGTCGGCAACTACGCGGGGACCGCGATCGTCCCGGACAAGCCGACGCGCTACACGTTCGCGAACAACTTGATCTCGAATGCGTTCTCGTACGACGGGACGTGGCGCGTCGCGTCGGAGGAGATCACGGCGATCCGCGACGCGCGGCTCAGGCTCGATTTCCAGGCAAAGAACGTCTACCTCGTCCTCGGCGGCCGTGGCACGGTTCAGGTGCTGATTGACGGACAGCACACGAAGACCCTGCGTGTGGATGCCCAGAAGCTCTACACGGTGCGCGCGTCGAACATGCTCGCGTCGCACGCCTTGCTCGAGCTGCGCTTCTCGCCCGGCGTGCAGGCATACTCGTTCACCTTCGGCTGAGCGCGACCCAGCGGTTCGCATTGGCGACGACGCGTTCGGCGGCTCCCGCCCAGATCTCTGCGTGGCCTTCCTCACGGAGCTTCACGATCGACTCCTCCGCTTGCGCGCGAATGCGCGCGGCCTCGTGCGCGCCCCGCTCGACCGCGCACGCAAGCGCCGCCTCCAGCGCCTCCGCTGCACCGTAGGCCGTCATAAAGACACGCAACCGGCGAACGATCGCGTCGTCGCATAGTGGTCGATCGGGCGTGAGTGGGATGAACGACAGGAGCGCCCAGCCGAGATCCCACGACCTCCGGCCCGGGGCGGCGAGGTCCCAGTCGATGAAGGTCCAGTTGCCGTCACTACCGCGAACGAGATTCCACGGAGCAAGATCGTTGTGACACACGAGCTCCTTCGCGCCGGTCGGGTCGGCGGCGAGGTCCCACCACTGAGCCTCCGCAGGCGGAACGAACGCCGCCGCCACGTCGTGGTAGCGACGGATCAGCTGTGCGATCTCGGCGAGAGCTTCGTCGGACTCGAGGAGGTGGAAGTGATCAGGCCACACGACGTCGCCCGCCTCGTACGTCACGACCTCCCGCCCATCGTCGTCCGTCCCCACCGCACGCGGAGCTGCATCGAAGCCCGCCGCCTCGAGGTGATCAAGCAACGCGTGGACTGCCGGCGTCCAGGGCCCAACCGGACGGCGCACCGTATCTCCGACCCGGACGACGACGCCGTGCGTGTTACCGCCGGTGAGGGCTTGCTCGTCTACCGCTCGCGGGCAACATCGTCGTCGCCCTGATCGTTGTCGCGCTCACGGAGGTAGCGCGTGAGCTCGGCAGCGATCGCGTCGCCGGAAGGGATGTCCGCCTCCTCGGCGAGCTCGTCGATGCGGCGTTCGAGATCCTGGACGTACGCGGCAGTCTCCTCGTCCGACGCGACGGCCTCGCTCACCTGTTGCGCGTACGACTCGGCTGCCTCGTCGAGCTCTACCGTGTCGACGTCGGCTTCGAGCAGGCCGGCCAGCCGGTCGACGAGCGCCTTCGCCGCGCGGGGCGACGGAGTGAGCGAGACGTAGTGCGGCACGGCAGCCCACAGGCTCGCCGACGAGATCCCTGCCTGGGTGCACGCGTCGTGCAGCACGCCGACGACACCGGTCGGCCCCTCGTAGCGAGACGCCTGCAGGCCGAGCTGGTCGATCAGCTCCGGATCCGTTGCGCTCCCCGTCACGGGCGCCGGCCGCGTGTGCGGGACGTCGGCGAGCAGCGAGCCGAGCGTGATCACGAGCTCGACGCCGAACTCTGTCGCGACGTGCGTGACGTGCTCGCAGAACGTGCGCCAGCGCAAGTTCGGCTCGACGCCGAGTAGGATGATCGCGTCGCGATCACTGCCCGGCAGCGGCGCGTACATGAACGTGTTCTCGGGCCACTCGATCTGGCGCTGGTGACCGTCGACGAGCGCGACCGTCGGGCGTGTGGACTGGAAGTCGTAGAAGTTCTCCGGGTCGATCGACGCGAACTCGATCGCATCCCAGGCGCGCGCGAGATACGCGCCGGCCAGTGATGCGCCTTGCCCGCCGTCGTTCCAACCGCGAAACGCCGCGATCAGCACGGGCCGCTCGAGCTTTGGGTGCGAGTCGATGCGAAGCTCGTCCGCCATCAAGCCATCCTACGCGGCCGCCACAGGCTGAAGACGAACGCCGTGAGCGCCGCCCAGACGGTGACTGCCATCGTTACGTGGACGAGCACGAGCCACCACGGCAGATGCGTGCGGTACTGCGTCTCGCCGATCACCATCTGGACGAGGAGCAGGCCGAGCAAGACGAGCGCGCCACGCACCTGCGGCGCCCGGTTGCGCACTAGCCAAACGAACAGGATCGCGAACGCGATGCCAAAAACCGCGGTCGCGCGCACGTGCCAATAGATGGACGGCTGAAACGACCACAGCCGCCTCACGACGACGCTGCCCGGATGCGGGCCTGCTGCCGTCGCGAGCGTCCCGCTGACGATCAGCACCGCGCCCGCGAGCCCAACGAGCACGCCGAGGCGGGGCACCCACGCCGGCAGCTGCGTGCGTTCGCGCCCGCGCACCTCGAGCGCGAGCACGACGCCGAGCGTCAGCACAACTACCGAGAGCAGGAAGTGCGAGAGCACGAGCCACGGGTTGAGCCCAAAGTGCACCGTGAGCGCGCCGAGCGGCGCCTGCAGCAGCGTGCCGAAGAAGACGAGAAACGCGAGCCGCCGGTGACCGCGCGCGAGCAGCCACGTCGCAAGCGTGACGAGGATCGTGAAGAACGCGAACACGCGGTTCGAGAACTCGATGTACGAGTGGAAGCTCTTCGGCTCGAAGTGGTGCGGCGCGCAGCCCGGCCAGTGCTCGCAGCCGAGACCCGAGCCCGTCAGCCTCACGGTCGCGCCCGTGGCGACGATCAGCACGAGCATCACCGCATTCAGCAGCGTCAGCCTGCGGAGCGCCTGCGTGGAGAACGCGACCCCGCGCAAACGGGCGAGCGGCTGCGCGCTGGCGTCCATCGCCCGCCACTGTAGCCCGGCACCGAGCGACGCTTCGCTTCTGCTAATCTAACGTTGACGTAAAGATGAGATTCCTGAAGACACGCCGCCACTCGCCCCACTACAAATGGTGGGTCCTGTCGTGCACGAGTCTCGGAATGCTGCTGGCGACGGTGAACTCCGGCACGCTGATCATCGCGCTGCCCGATCTCGAGCGCAGCCTGCACACCACGCTGCTGCAGCTCGTCTGGGTGATCCTCGTCTACATGATCGTCTCGACCGTTCTCGTGCTCACAGCGGGGCGCCTGTCCGACCTGTTCGGGCGCAAGAACGCATTCGTGCTCGGCTTTCTCGTCTTCGCCGCAGCATCGCTCGGCGCAGGCTTTGCAGGCAGTGGCACGCAACTGATCTTGTGGCGCGTCCTGCAGGGAATTGGGGGCGCATTCCTCTTCGCAAACGCCGCCGCGCTCGTCACCGACGCGTTCCCGAAGAAGGAACTCGGTCTTGCCATGGGGACAAACACGATGGTCGCGGCCGTCGGTCTCGTGATCGGGCCCGTCCTCGGCGGTGCGCTCATCGCGATCTCGTGGCCGTGGGTCTTCTGGTTCAACGTTCCGTTCGGCGTGATCGGCGCCGTCTGGGGGATGCTCGTCCTGCACGAGCAGTCGGGTCGCAGCGAGGAACGCGGCCTCGACCTGCTCGGCGTGACCACCTACGTGATCGGGCTGACGGGGCTCGTGCTCGCGCTCTCGAAGGGCGGGCTTGGCGGGTGGAACAACTCGCTGGTGATCGGCGGCTTCGCGGCGGCGATCGTACTGCTGCCGGCGTTCGTGCTGATCGAGCGCCGCGGCAGGGCGCCGATGCTCGACCTCGATCTCTTCCGAGACCGGCTGTTCGCGGCGGCGTCGGCGGCAGCGTTCCTGAACGGCCTCTCCCGCTTTGCGCTGATGTTCCTCTTCGTCTTCTATTTCCAAGGCCCGCAAGGCCAGTCGCCGATCATGGCGGGCGTCGAGCTCGCGCCGATGGCGATCGGCATGCTCGTCGCCTCGCCGCTCGCGGGCGTGATCGCCGACCGGCACGGCTCTCGGGGGCTGTCGGCGCTCGGGATGCTCGTGACGGCGCTCGGACTCGCAGGCATGACGGGCCTGCAGGCACACACCGCATACGTCTGGAGTGCTCTGTGGCTCGCACTCGTCGGGATCGGATCCGGCATGTTCAACAGCCCGAACACCGCGGCGATGATGGGGGTCGTCCCGATGCACCGCCGGGGCATCGCAGCCGGTGCACGCGTGATGCTGCAGAACACGGGCGCTGTCCTGTCAATCGCCTTCGTGATGGCGATCGTCACGGCTGCGGTGCCGACGAACGTGCTGTTCAGGATCTTTTCCGGACTCACCACCGGGCTCTCGACCGAGCAGTTGCAGCCGTTCATCTCCAACATGCACTTCGCCCTCTGGGTGCTGGCGGCCGTGTCTCTCCTCGGTGCGGGCATCTCGATGCTGCGCCCGGCACACGTGCGCGTGGCGGATGACGTTGCAGATCTCGGGATTGCGGCATGACGCTTCGGATCGGTGAGGTCGCGGAGCGGAGCGGCGTCACCGCGCGCACGATCCGCTACTACGAGGAGTTGGGCCTGCTACCCCAGGGCGACCGCGAGCAAGGCAAGCATCGCGTCTACTCGGAGGTGGACGTCGAACGGTTGCGCGAGGTGACGCGGCTACGTGACCTGCTCGGTCTCTCGCTCGACGAGCTGCGCTCGATGATCACCGCGGAGGACGAGCGCGCCGAAGCGCGCCGCCGCTTCCACGAGACCGACTCGCGTGAGGAGCGGCTGGAGCTGCTCGATCGAGCGTTGCCGCACTTCGACACACAGCTCGAGCTCGTCCGGCGCCGGCTGTCCGAGCTGCAGGAGCTCGAGGCCGACCTGGTCGAGCGCCGCAAGCGCACGCTGCGCCGCAAGCGTGAGCTCAGCTACTAGCTCTAGCCGAGAACGACGCCAGCGCCGTCCTCGACGGCCCCGATCCGCGCCAGGAACAGGTCCGCCGCGGCGAACTCCGCCTCGAGGGCCATCCCCTGCTCACGGGGCAGCGAGATGAGCAGGCCGCCCGCTGTCTGCGGGTCGTAGGCGAGCTCGACGACCTCGGGCGCGACCTCGCCGACGTCGACCGTCGCGTACTCCCGGTTGTTGCGCGTGCCCGCCGTCGAGACTCCCGCGCGGGCCGCCTCGAGCGCACCGTCGAGCGCCGGCAGGCGCTCCGCCTCGATGTGCAGGCGCGCGCCGCTGCGGCTTGCCATCTCGTGTGCGTGCCCGAGCAGGCCGAAGCCTGTCACGTCGGTGACCGCGTTCGGCGCGAACTTCCGCAGCACATCGGCCGCGTCGCGGTTGAGTGTGCGCATCCAGCGCACCGCGTCCGCCGCGTCGACGAGACCGCGCTTCGCACCGCCGAGCACGAGCGCCGTGCCGAGCGGCTTCGTCAGGTACAGCGCGTCGCCCGGCTGCGCGCCGGACTTCGGCCAGATGCCGTCGAGCGAGACCGTGCCGACGACCGCGAGCCCGTACTTCGGTTCGACGTCGCGGATCGTGTGCCCGCCCGCGAGGATCGCGCCCGCCGCGCGCACCTGACGATCTGCGCCGTCGAAGATCGCGCGCACGAGCGCCGTCGGCAGCTCTTCCGGCAGGCATGCGACGGAGAGAGCGAGCAGCGGCACGCCGCCCATGGCGAACACGTCGTTGAGCGCGTTCGTCGCCGCAATCGTCCCGAAGTCGTCGGGGTCGTCGACGATCGGCGGGAAGAAGTCGATGGTGAAGACGAGCGCGCGCTCGTCGTCCAGCTTGTAGACCGCCGCGTCGTCTGCCGGGTCGAGCCCGACGAGCAGGTTCTCCGCGTCAGCCGGCACGAAGCCGCGCAACAGCTCCTCGAGTCGCGACGCCGAATACTTCGCGGCGCAGCCACCCGCCGTTGCCAGGTCCGTGAGCTTCACACTCAAAGGCTAGATGGCAACGGCGGCCAGGGGCCGCCGTCACCGGGGAGAGGAACGTCGTACGCCGCCCGATTCGCGTCACCGCCCCCGAGTCCTTTAGGGTCGGTCGTCTGATGCGCAGCGCCCTCATCACCGGCGGCTCTTCGGGGATCGGTCTCGCGATCGCCCGCATGCTTCGCGAGGAGGGCTTCGAGCTGACGCTCGCCTCTCGCACGAAGGAGAAGATCGAGGCTGCCGCTGCCCAGCTCGGCGCGCACGCGATCGCCGCCGACGTGGGCAAGGAAGAGGACTGCATCCGCGTCGTCGCGGAGCACAAGGATCGCTTCGGCGGCATGGACATGCTCGTCAACTCCGCCGGGATCGGGATCGCCGGCACGGTCGAGTCGCTGCAGACGAAGCACATCGATCTCCAACTCGGCGTTAACCTGCGCGGACTCCTGATCGTCACGCGTGAGGCGATCCCGCTGCTCAAGGAGTCGAAGGGCTGGGTGATCAACCTGGCGTCGATCGCCGGCACGACGCCGACGCCCGGACTGACGGTCTACGGCGCGACGAAGGCGGCGGTGATCGCGCTGACCCGGTCGATGAACGCGGAGCTGGACAGCGACGGCGTGCGCGCGATCGCGCTGTGCCCCGGGTTCGTCGACACGCCGATGGCGCAGTGGTCGGGCCTCCCCGGCGACGAGATGATCCAGCCCGAGGACTGCGCCGAGGTCGTGCGCATGTGTCTGCGGCTCTCGCCGCGCGCGCGGATCCCGCAGGTCGTGATCGAGCGCGTCGGCTCTGCCGACGGCGCCGGCTAAAGGCCGCCGGGCGTGCGCATGATGCGCCACAGCATGTAAACACCGAGCGCCGTCGCGGCGAAGAAGCCGACGACCGCCAGCGTGTGGTCGACGCGCGCCATCAGCGCCGAGGCGATCAGCAGCGCGGAGACGATCAGCGCGGCGCCGATGCGATTCGCGGCCGACCGCAGCAGACGTTCGAAGTCGCCGAGTTGCACCGGAGCAATCCCGATCTTGAGCGTGCCAGCCTCCAATTTCTGGGCGAGTTGCGCGACTCGGCGCGGGAGGCGCAGCAGCGGCTGCAGCTGCATAAAGCCGAACGCGAGCAGCTGGTGCGGCTCGAGGCGCCGCTCGGCTTCCTGAGCCATGACCGTCCACCCCTCGCCACGGATCATCCCGACGGGATCCATCGTCGGATCGAGTGCCCGCGCGACGCTCTCCGCCTGGGACAGGGTCTTACCGACAAGTGCGAACGATGTCGGCAGCGCGATCCCGTGCTGCAGCGAGAGGCGCTGCAGATCCGCGAGGCCCTCGCCGGTCTTGATGTCGGCCAGTGGCCGCCACTGATAGCGCGGCAGCTTGCGGCGCAGGTCGTGCACGAAGCCCGCTTCGTCCGACTCGGTCGTCGTGAGCGAGAGCGAGACAATGAGGTCCGCCACGTCGTCCGCGCGGTTCTGCGCAATCGCGAGCAACAACAGCGCCAGAGACGTCCGCGTGTCGTCGTCCAGCCGGCCGATCAGCCCGAAGTCGAGCAGCGCGAGGCGCCCGTCGGGCGTGAGGAACACGTTGCCGCGATGCGGGTCCGCGTGGAACAGCCCCTTCACGGTGATCTGGCGGATGTAGGCGCGGAAGAACGTGCGCGCGAGCTGGCTTGCGCGTTCCGGGTCGAGCCCATCCCCATCCTCGACCTTCACGCCGTCGATGCGCTCCATCACGAGCACGCGCTCGCTCACATACGGGCGGATCACCTCCGGCACGAAGAGGTCTTCGCGATACTCCACGATCACCGAGGCAATCAGCTCGGCGTTGTGCGCCTCCTCGCGGAAGTCCAGCTCGCCGTTCAGATGCTGCTCGAGCTCGTCGGTGAGAGCGTTCAGCTGGAGGAGTCGCGCAGTCCCCGAATGGTTCTCGGCGATCGCTGCCGTCTTCCGGAGCAGCTCGAGGTCGAGTGCCACCTGTTCGACGATTCCCGGCCTGCGCACCTTGATCACGACCGCGCGTCCGCTCTTCAGGAGCGCGGCGTGAATCTGGGCGATCGAGGCACTGGCGAGCGGCTCCTCGTCGATCGACGCGAAGTGCTCGAGACCGATGTCCTCGGCGATCGCCTCGCGCAACGGCGCAAACGGCAGCGGCTGGACGTGGTCGACGAGCTTGGCCAGCTCGTCGATGTAGACGTCCGGCAGCAGGTCGGGCCGCGACGACAGCAGCTGTCCCAGCTTGACGAACGTCGTGCCGAGCTCCTCGAGCGCCTCGCGGAAGCGCACCGCGCCCTCGCGCGTCGACGGCTTGTCGCCGACCACCCCAACCTCGCGCAGCACGCGCAGGAGGTGCGTGCGACGGGCAACCGACGTCACCTCGAGCGCGCGCTTGACCTTGCCCTTCTCAGCCATCGGCGGGCGTTCTGCCCCCGTCGTCTGAACTGGAAACACGGCCACTGTGGCTACCGTTCGATCGTGCGCCGCACCCTGCCGCTCCTCACCGCCCTCCTGCTCGTCGCGGGCTGTGGGAGCTCGGCGGCGAAGGTCGTCAGGTCGCCGCCGCCGCCGCCCAAGAAGACCTTCGCGGGCGGTGCGCTCTCGCCGCCACGGCCGGCGCCGCCGCTGTCGCTGCGGGACGCCTCGGGCCGCCGGTTCACGCTGAGCGCCCAACGCGGCCGTTACGTGCTCGTCACGTTCCTCTATACGCACTGCCCCGACGTCTGCCCGCTGATCGCATCGAACTTGAACACGGTGCTGCGCACGCTCGGGCGGAAGGCGAACGTCGAAGTGCTCGCCGTGAGCGTCGACCCGAAGGGCGACACCGCCGCAGCGGTTCGCGCCTACGAGAAGCGGATGCACCTCGAACCGGCGTTCCACTTCCTGATCGGCACCCGCCCCGCGCTCCACCCGGTCTGGACGGCGTGGCATGTCCTGGCGGTCGACCGGAAGCCCGATCTCGTCGACCACGTCGCCTATACCGCGCTGGTCGATCCCACGGGCAAGCAGCGGTTGCTCTACGACGCGCAGGTCAATGCACAGCAAGTGCTGCATGACCTACGACTGCTGAAGAAGCAGCGCGCATAGCGCGGGCCTCACCCCGATCTCGAGCGCGCTGCCGGCTCCCCTTGGAGCGCGCGAAGTCGGAGCGGGCCATGACCCTAACGCGGGCCGTCCCAGAAACCCGGGACCTGAAGACCAGCCTTGCCGGCGATGACCGAGATCACGACCAACGCGAGCAGCACGAGCGTGCGCCGACGGAAGAAGCTGTTTGCCACAGAAAACACCTCCCTTCCTCAGAAACGGAAATCCTGGAGTGTCTCGGCTGCACGGCGGTAAAGCACCGCTGCGTGCCGTTCGTCTCCACGCTTGGTGGCCAGGTCGCCCTGCGCAATCCATGCCGCTGCGCGGTGCGAACCGGAGGACAACTTCGCAAAAGCGTTGTCGGCCTCGCCGAAGGCGACTTCTGCCTCGTCGAGCCGACCCTGCTCGAGCAGTGCGCGCCCGAGCACGAGCCGCGCATTGCCGACTTCGTCGATCATGTTCTTGCGGTCCCCGATGAGCTGCAGCGCGTGCAGTGCCTGCTCCTCGGCGCGCTGCACGTCGCCGGTACGCAGATGGATCTGGGCGAGCGAAGAAATCGCGGTCGCGGCCTCTTCCTCGTGGCCGAGCTCGAGCGCCACGGCGAATGAATGCTTCAGGTGGTCGACCGCCTGCTCGGGCTTGCCGAGCAGGAACTCGAGACCACCGAGGTTGTTGAGCAGCCGGCCGACGTTCGCACGGTCGGAGAGCTCCTCGTATTGCGCCTTCGCCTTCTCGGCGTAGGTACGTGCGAGCACCCAGTGACCGTCGCGTTCGGCGAGCACCGAGGCCTGGAAGTACGCGGCGCCGAGCGCGCGTGCATCGTGCCTCGCCTCCGCGAGCTCGAGCGCGAGCTCGACGTCCTCACGTGCGGCCTCGTAGTCGCGTTGGCGGCGGTAACACCGCGAGCGCCACGAGAACACGTTGAGGCGCAGCTCGTCCGAGGGCAGCCCTGACTGCTCCCCGAGGGCGAGCGCCTCGTTGAAAAGACCGACCGCGGTCGAAATGCTCGAAAGCAGATACCGGCAGACCCCCAGCCGGTAGAGCACTTCTGCGCGGTCGATATCGGAAAACTCTTCGCGCTCGACGACGACGCGCGCCTCACCGAGCATCGCCAGTGCCGTCTTCACGTCGCCGTTGTGCGCGTGCGCCATCGCCTCTCCCTTGAGGGCGTGGACGTGCAACTCGACGGCGCCGGTGCCGAGGACGGCGGGCAGCGCGCGGGCGTACTCCTCGATCGACTCGTCGAGGAGGCCTTCTTCGAGCAGCGCGTCGGCGCGGGCGAGGATCGCCTCGGCCTTGGCGCGCTCGTCTGCGGAGACACCGCTCTGGAGGAAACCGGCGTCAACCCCGAGGCGCAGGCCGAGCCACTCGATCGTGTCCGCAGTCGGGCGCGTCTTCCCGCGCTCGATCTGGGAGACGTATTCCTTGGAAAAACGGTCGCCGGCGAGATCGGTCTGGGTGAGACCGGCTGCGATCCGAAGCTGGCGGAGACGTTCACCGAGGCGCGGCGCCCGTGTCGTCTGGGCAGCCCCGGTTGGAATCCCGCGTGCGGCGCGAGGAGTCATCAGTTGACGGAGCATGCCGGACACTTCACCGATTTGCAATCCCCCGGAAGGGACAGTCCCCCGAAAGGGGCATGATTGCGGGGAAATCGTGGTCAACAAGTCGATTGACAAATCACTTGACCGAGGTACTTGACATGTCTTTCCATCGCTCCTAGAGTGAGCGAACCTTGCACCACGGCCGTTCGCCAAGGTCGAGTGCATGGGGAGCGCCAGAGGCGACTGAACCGAGACTTCCGGGTGGGCCGCAGACCCAGGGAATTTCGGAGACGCCCAACCGGCGCCCCGCCTGACCAGGGAGAGCCCCGGGAGCCGCAGCCGGGGCTCTACCTTTTTCTCAGGCGGTTTTTAGTCCCCGATCATCCAGCGCCGGCGCTCCGTGCGCACCCGCTGGAGGTCGTCGCCGAGCAGCCCGCCGAGCCGGTTGTCCATCGTCGCGAGCAGGCCGCTGCCGACGAAGATCCAGGCTTCGGCCTCGGCGTCGCGATCCTCATGGACGACCCCACGCTTCTGTCCGTCGCGGATCACGTCGGCGAAGAAGTCGTGCACCTCGCGAATCTGCCGCCGCAGCGCTTTCGCGATCACTGCATCTTCGTTCGCCTCGGTGAGCGCCTGGATCCAGAGGTCGACGACGCGCAGGCGGTTGCCCTTCGACATGTAGCGGTCGGCGATCACGCCGAGGCAACCGACGGGATCCTCCGCCATTGCGGTGACCGCTTCCACGCGGAACGTCGCCCACGCCTCCTCGAGGCAGGCGAGGTACAGGTCACGCTTGGAGCCGAAATGGCGGTAGAGGATCGGCTCGGAGATCCCGGCTTCCCGGGCGATCTCGGCCGTCGTCGCGCCACGGTAGCTCGACCGCGAGAACACGCGGCACGCGGTCTCCAGCACCGCAGCGCGGCGCGCTTCCGCACTCAGCCGCTGCTTCGTCTGCGTCACGCCGCCTCAGCAACCGGCACCGGCTGCTTGTGCTCGATCTTGCGGATCGCGAGCACCGCAACCGCGGCGCCCGCGAGGCACAGGATCGCGCCGACCCGCAATGCGTCGTGGAACCCGGTGAGGTAGCCCGAGCTCCCGGCGACGATCGCGCCCATCACCGCGATTCCGAGCGAGCCGCCGACCTGCCGCGCGGAGTTCAGCACCGCGGAGCCCACGCCGGCCTTGTCGACGGAGACGGCGCTCATCGCAGCCGCGGTCACCGGGGTCATCGTCATGCCCATGCCGATGCCGCCGATCAGCAGGCCGGGCAGAAGCGCCCAGAAGCTCTCGTTCGCGCCGAGGGTCGTGTAGTAGAAGAGCATCACCGAGAGCAGCGTCATGCCGATGCCGACAAGCCAACGCGAGCCGACCCGGTCCGTGAGTGCGCCCGCGCGCGGCGCGATCAGGATGATCAAGATCGTCATCGGCAGGAAGCTCGCGCCGGCCTCCACCGGCGAGTAGTGCAGCACGTTCTGCATGTACAGCGAGACATAGAAGAACGTCCCGAACATCGCGAGCCCCACGAAGAGCATCGCCGCGTTTGCGCCGCCGAACGTCCGGTTGCGGAAGAGCGACAAGTCGAGCATCGGCGTGCGCTGGTGCCGCTCGAGCAACACGAACCCGACCAGCGAGACCGCAGCCACGGCGAAGGCGCCGAGGATGCGTCCCGACGTCCACCCGTAGCTGTTCGCCTCGATGAACGCATACGTCAGCGAGAACAGCCCGAGTGCAGACGTCACGAGCCCCGGCAGATCGAGCCGCTGCTCTGCGGTCGTGTCGCGCGATTCGTCGATAAAGAACGGGATCGCGAGCAGGCCGAGCAGGCCGACGGGGACGTTGATGAAGAAGATCCAGTTCCAGTTGACGTGCTCGGTCAGGAGACCGCCGACAAGCGGTCCGATCGCGAGCGCCATCGCCGAGACGCCCGCCCAGATGCCGATTGCGCGGCCGCGCTCACGTGGCGCGAAGGTCGCAGCGATGATCGACAGCGTTGCCGGATTCATCAGCGCGCCGCCGAGGCCCTGCACGATGCGTGCGCCGATCAGGAAGCCGCCGTTGGATGCAAGCCCGCACGCAAGGCTCGCGCCGGTGAACACCGCGAGGCCGACCATGAAGACGCGACGCCGGCCGAGAAAGTCGGCGAGCTTGCCGCCGATCAGCATGAACGCGGCAAACGTAAGCGCATAGCCGGCGACCACCCACTCGAGCTCGGACAACGACAGGTGCAGCGAGTTGCGCATCGACGGCAGCGCGACGTTCACCACCGTGTTGTCGAGCATGATCATGAACAGCCCCACCGACACGGCTCCGAGCGTCCACCACTTCTTGTTCTCCGGCGTCACAAAGCGCACGAGCATCCCCGACTCCTTCTCCTCTTAAGTTAGTGCGCGCTAAGTTATCAGCACGTAACGTTGGGAAAATGGGTGAACGCATTGCACTCGTCACCGGTGGTGGACGCGGGATCGGCGCGAACGTCGCACGCGCGCTCGCCAAGGACGGCTGGAGCGTCGTCGTTGCCGCACGGTCGCGCGATCAGGTCGACGCAGTCGCCGCGGAGATCGGCGGTCGCGCGCTCGAGCTGGACGTGACGTCGCGCGAATCCGTCGAGCGTGCGGTCGCCGACGCCGGCCCGGTCGAACTGCTGGTCGCCAACGCCGGCGTCGCGAGCGGCGACGGGCCAACCTGGGAGCAGGATCCGGCGGATTGGTGGCGCACGTTCGAGGTCAACGTCCTCGGCGTGAATCTGTCCTGCAGCGCCGTGATCCCGGGGATGCTCGAGCGCGGCGCGGGCCGGATCGTGATCATGGGCAGCGGCGCGTCGTACCTGCCGGGCGCCTCGGCGACGGGCTACACCTCGTCGAAGGCAGCCGTCGGCCGGTACGCGGAGACGCTGAACAACGAGCTCGAGGGGCGCATCCCCGTGTTCCTGATCTCGCCCGGGATGGTGCGCACGGAGATGACGGCGTCGTTCCCCGACGATGCGCCGTGGACGCCGCCGGAGCTCGCACCGAAGCTCGTCCGCAAGCTGGCGAGTGGGAAGTACGACGCGCTTGCGGGCCGGTACCTCCACGCGGAGCACGACGACGTCGACGACCTGCTCACGCGCATCGACGACCTGCGCACAAGCGACCTCAACGCGATCCGCATCCGGCGCTGATGAAGACCGTTCTCTGCTTCGGCGATTCGAACACGTGGGGCTACGTCCCCGCGAGCGACGGCGAGCGCTTTCCGCCCGACGTCAGGTGGGCATCCCGGCTTGCGACAGCGCTCGGCGACGAGTGGAACGTGATCGCCGAGGGCTTGAACGGCCGCACCGCGACGATGGACAGCCCCGTCGCCGACGGGCGCAACGGGCTGACGTATCTCCTGCCGTGCCTCCACTCGCACATGCCGCTCGACATCGTCGTGATCTACCTCGGCACGAACGACGCGGGCGATCGCTACTCGCTTCCCGCTGAGACCATCGCGCAAGCCGTCGGCCGCCTCGTGCGCGTCGTGCGCACGAGCGAAGCCGGCCCGAACTATTCGGCGCCCGAGGTGCTCGTCGTCTGCCCGCCGCCGTTCGGGCCGCTCGACCCCGAAGGATCGTTCGCGACCGCGGGTGCGAAGTCGCGACAGCTCGGCCGGTGGTTCGCAGAGGTGTGCCGCGAGCTCGACTGCGAGCTCCTCGATCTGAACGGGATCGCGGCGTACAGCGAGGTCGACGGCATTCACCTCGAAGCGGAAGGCCACGCGGCCGTCGCGGCGGCCGTCGAGGAGCGCCTGCGCCGC
>JAOPYY010000162.1 GCA_025964395.1 Actinomycetes bacterium
CCTTGCCGCCCTCATCGGGGGTGATGAACCCGTAACCCTTGTCCGCGTTGAACCACTTGACAGTTCCGGTTGCCATATTTGTCTTTCACCTCCTTGCCACACTTCACTGAACGGGCAAGAAAGGGCCGCACCGGCGCCATCCACTACTCGCTCAAATTGCAGCCCGGATTGTAGCGTCGTTTGAGCGGAAAAGCGCGATCCGGAAGCGGTGCTCAGGCGGCGAGCGACGCCGCTCCGAGCGCCTCCCGCACCTTCTGCGCCAGGTCCGCCGCGGTGAACGGCTTGGCCAGGAAGGGCGTCCCATCGGCGACGAGCGCGTGCGCGTCGTAGCCGGAGATGAGGAGATGATCGGTGGCACCAAGGCGTCGCACGAGCTCGGGCCCGTTCACATCGGGCATGACGACGTCGGACACGACGAGATCCCACGGCCCCCGGGCGGCGAGCGCCTCGGCCGCTGTCCCGGCGGTGACCGCCTCGTGGCCCTGGTCGCGGAGCATCCGGGCGACCAGTTCGCGGACGGCCTCGTCGTCGTCGACGACGAGGATCCGGCCGGCGCGCGCCGGCGCAATTGCGAGGACCGGTGCGACGGACACCGGACTGCCGGAGGCGCTCGGAAAGGCGAGCCGGAACGTCGTACCGGCGCCTGGCGTGCTCTCGACATCGATCGTCCCGCCGCTCTGCATCACGATCCCATAGACGGTCGAGAGACCAAGGCCCGTGCCGAGACCCACCGGTTTCGTCGTGAAGAACGGTTCGAACAGGCGCTCGCGCGTGGCGGCATCCATGCCCACGCCCGTGTCCGTGACCGCGAGGAGCATGTGATCGCCTCGAGTGCTCGTCGCGATCGTCAAGGTTCCGGCGCCGCTCATCGCGTCCCGCGCATTGACAGCGAGGTTGAGCAGGACCTGTGTGATCTGCCCGGGGTCTGCATCGATCGACGGCAGTGGCTCGGACAGGCTGAGGTCGATCGCGACACCGCCGCCGAGCAGGCGGGCCAGCATCCGCTCGACATCTCGCACGACGGCGTTCAGGTCGAGGACCTGCGGCTGTAGCACTTGCTGTCTGCTGAACGCGAGCAGTTGGGTCGTCAGCTCAGCTGCGCGCGCGCTCGCCTTGCGCACCTCCTTCAGCAGTTCGCCCACGCGACCGTCGACCATGTCCAATGCGAGTTCGGTGTAGCCGCTGATCGCGAGCAGCATGTTGTTGAAATCGTGCGCGACGCCGCCGGCCAGCCGCCCGATCGCCTCCATCTTCTGCGCCTGCCGCAGCTGCTCATTGGTCGACTCCAGCTCGGCCTCTACGACGCGGCGCGCCATCAGGCTGCGCTCGAGGGCGGCTGTCGTGCGCCGGAGCAACGGGAACAGTGCAATCCACAGCGCGCAGAGGGCGACGAGCAGGATCGAGCCGAGCGTGATCATCTCGGAGCGAACCGCAGCCGTGACCGGCGCGTAGTCCTGGTAGAGCTCGAGCACCCCGTCCGGGCTGCCCGCGGCGTCGACGTCGATCCTGACATACGTCTCGAGCGACTTCGTATTCGGACCGCGAACGCCCTCTTCGCTGAGGCTGTCGACGGCGGACAGGTGCTGACCGCGCAGGACGGCCGCGATCTCCCGCGGATCCGCCGCATGCCTGCCGATCAACTCATGCGTCGTCGAGTAGGTGAGCAGCCCGTTCTTCGACCAGAGATTCACGCGCAACGTCGAAGCGGTCAGCACCAGCTTGTGCATCACGCGATCGAGCCGGGCCCGCTCTGCGCCGCGCACCGGCGCACGGAGATCCTTCGTATGCAAGGCATCCACCGCGAGCACGTCCGCCACGAACACGGAGTAGGCGACGGCGGCCTGCTTCGTGCGCGCGAGCTCACCGCGCTCCGCGAACCAGAGGACGACCGCGCCTGTCGCGAGGAACGCGAGGCCCGTCGCAAGGAAGAACCGCAGGTGGACCCGCTTGGTCGGTGCCGCAGCCTCCATACAAGGTGCTTCGACGGCCTACCGAGGGGAGCGATACCCGCTTCGGGTGAGTGGCGTACCCCCGATAGAGGCTACGCGCGCGGGAGCACGTAGAAGGCGATTGCCGCGTATTGGCAGCCTGCGGCGACGAGCGTGAGCAGGTGGAAGACCTCGTGGTAGCCGAGCACGTGCGGGATCGGATCCGGCTTCTTGCGGGCGTAGACGATCGCGCCGACCGAATAGGCGAGCCCCCCGATCCCGATCAGCACGAGCGCGACGACCGGAAGCTTCAGGAACTGCGTGAACGCGATCACCGCGACCCAGCCGAGTGTCAGCCCGAGTGCAGCCGACAGCTTCTTCGGCGTTCCCGGCCAGAACAGCTTGAGGAGGATGGCGGCCGCGGACCCGGTCCAGACGATCGAGAGCACGGCGACGGCCCAGCCGTGCGACATCACGAGCAGGCCGAACGGCGTGTACGTGCCGGCGATCAGCAGGTAGATCCCCGCGTGATCGAGCCGCGCGAGCCATGAGCGAGCACGCGGCTCCCACGTCGGCCGGTGATAGAGCGCGCTGAACCCGAAGCACGCAGCGACGCAGGAGGCGAAGACGATCGCCGACAGCCGCGCCCGGCCGGGCTCGGCGGTCGCGACGAGCACGATTCCCACGACGACCGCGATGTAGAACGCGACCTCGTGGAAGACGCCGCGAAGCCTCGGCTTCGCGCGCGGCGGGGTCAAGGCCATGGTCGAGGTTAACCGGAGAGCCGCGCGCCCGTGGCGGGGTCGAACAGATGCGCCTCACCCGCGCGGACGGGGCGCGATGCGCGGGACGCGCGAGAACGTCTTCGTGAACCGCGCGCGAAGCTAGACGCGCTCGCCGACGGGCGCGGACGAGGAGGATGCCTCCGCCGCACGCTTCAGCACCTGTAGAGCACCCTCTGTGTTGCCGTCCTCCTCGAGCAGAGCGGCGAGCTTCCGTCCGGCGTCGAGCGCAAACGGCCTCCCGTGCTCGCTGAGCAACTCTAGTGCCTGCTCGAGCAGCATCTTCGGCCGCTCCCGGTCGCCGGCCGCGAGGAAGACGTTGGCGAGCGTCACGTAGGCACGACCCCGGTCGCCGGGGATGACCGCGTCGAGCAACCCAAGGGTATGGGCAGCCTTGCGTGCCGCCTCGGTGTGCTGCCCAAGCGACGTCAGCGCACGCGTTTCCTCGAGCGAGAAGCGCGCGTCTTCGCGCTCGCTCAGCTCGCGCCCGAACAGGTTGCGCCCGCGTTCGAGCAGCAGGAGGGCCTCTTCGCCGTTCCCGGCCTCGATCTCGGCGTGGGCGAGCAAGTGGTAGGCCATCCCGACGTACGTGTCGTTCTCCGTCCGTTCGAGGATCTCGAGCGCACGGCGGGCGTAACGGCCGGCGAGTTGCGGCTCCTGCCGCATCGAATGGAGCCGCGACTGCGACCAGAACACCCGCGCCGTCGCGACCGGGTCGCCGGCGGCAACTGCGAACTTGATCACGTCGGCGAGCGCCCCCTCCGCCTTGCTGAACTCGCCCGCGTCGATCAGCGCGTTCGCCAGCAGCACCGTGAAGCGCAGCTCCTCGACCGGAGCCTCGGCGTCGTGTGCCTCCCGCGCGGCCAGCTCGAACAGCGCAATCGCCGATTCGCGCCCGCCGCTCATGGCGTGCGCTCGACCGAGCGCGTCGACCGCGCCCGCGTCCGCCAGGACGTTGCCGCCCCGCAGCTCAAGGGCCCGCTCGAGCAGCTCGATCGCCTCCGGCCACCGCTCGGAGCGGAAGGCGATCTGACCCAGGCCGGCGAACGCTGCCGGCCGAGCGGGATCTCCCTGTTCGAGGTGCGCGCGGTAGATCGCTTCTGCCTCCTCGACCTCGCCGAGGCGCAACGCGACCTCCGCGTCGAGCAGCTCGGACGGCTGGGCGGCGGCCGCTTCGACGCCTGTGGCGAGCCACTGGCCGGAGACGTCCAAACGGAGCGCGAGCTGGTTGATCATCTGGAGGGACGGGACGCGCGCGCCGGCTTCGAGGCGAGAGATGTAGGCGGCGGTGCACCCGGGGAAGGCGAGCTGCCGCTGGGACAGGCCGGCGCGCTCCCGCGATGCCTTCAAGCGCTGTCCGACTTCCTTCGGCGAATCGATGTGGGTGGTCAGCGAACGAGGCATGCCACACATCCTAGTTGCCTGTTGTCAATCGTGCTGCCAAATGACTGTTGGCTTTCGGGCCGGGACTGAAACAATGGGCATGCGCCCCCGGGGGCTGTCAACCCAATTCGGCCCTAAGGAGACAGCCCAAATGCGCAAGTTCGCACCGCTCGCGGCATCGCTCGCATTGATCGTCAGCGCCCTTTTCTCTGCCGATCTCGCCACCTGGTGGCCCTAGACACGCCCGCACGTAACCGGCCCTAGCCCGATGTAGAAGGGCAGGCAGGCCGCAGGGCGCGCGGCGGCAAGGCGCGCTCTGCGGCACCCCTTCGGGGGAGGCGATGGTGGTCACCTCGGCGTTACCGTCGCGGCGTGAGCCGCCGCCGCGCCGTCTTCAGCTTCCTCATTGCGCTCTCGAGCGTCCTCGCCTGGACGGTCGGGGCAAGCGCAGGCGGCCGCAACTGGGCCGCGCCTGAGATCCGCGCCGTCACGCAGGCCGGCGTCCTCGGCTCCTCGCCCGCGAGCTTCGCGCCGCAATCGCCCTTGACCCAGCAGGCGCTCGCTTCGGCGGTCGCCGCGGCGGACGGCGTCCAGCACCCGCCCCCTTCGGTCGCGCCGAAGCCAGGGCCGCTCGCCGTCCTCTCGACGCTTCCCGCCGACGCCGTCGTCGCGGGAACCGCGCACTTCGAGGTGCAGATCCCCGGCCGCGAGGTCGACCACGTCGACTTCGCCGTCGACGGGACCGGCGTCCACACCGAGCAGCAGGCGCCGTACCAGTTGGACCTGGACACCTTCGCGCTCGCGGACGGCACGCACCAGCTCGCAGTCAACGTCGTCTTCCGCGGCGGCGGTTACGCAATCGCCGTCTGGACGATCGGCGTCGCGAACGCACCGGGCGCCGTGCTCACGCCTCCGGCTGTGCCGACTGCCGTGCCGACTGCCGTGCCGATTGCGAAGTCGTGGCTGCCGGCGCCCGCTCCGCAAGAGCCGGCCGTACACCACGCGCTCTACCGCGCCAGCGCACCGTCACAGCCGGTGACGATCAAGCAGCTCGATGCGGCGCTCGTCGCCTACCTCGGTCTGAGCGGCGCCGCGCACGAGATCCAGCTCGCCTTGCAGGGCGCCGGGCTCCGGCCGCCGGCGAACACCGGCACGGAGGCCGTCGCACGGATGCTCCACCTCCGCCTGAATCACCCAACCGGGCAGGACGACCTCGAGCTGCTGCCGTTCCAGCCGGCGACGCGGGCGGAAGCTGCGTGGTCGTTCGCTCAGGTCTTGCGTCTCGACCAGTGGGCCGTCGACTCGGTGCAGCACGCGGCTGACACGTTCACGCTGCCGGAGCTCACCACATGGCAGCGGCAGGTGCTGACGACCGCGGTGCACTACGTCGGCTACCCGTACGTCTGGGGCGGCACGAGCCCGACCGCCGAGTCACTGTTCGGCGTCCGCGCCGCCGGCGGCTTCGACTGCTCGGGGTACGTCTGGCGCGTCTACAAGCTCACGCAGTACCCGGACGCACCGCGTCTCTCGGGCGTGCTGCGCGGACGGACGACCTATCAGATGAGCGGCGAGGTGCCGCATCGGGAGCTCGTCCCCGCGGCGAAGCTCCAGCCGGCCGACGTCATGTTCTTCGGCGCGCACGGCCGCGGGTCGAAGCCGAGCGAGGTCGACCACACGGCGCTCTACCTCGGCAACGGCTGGTTCATCCAGTCGAGCGGAGAAGGCGTCACGCTCCTCCCGTTCGATGGGTGGTACACGCACAGCTACGCCTGGGGCCGCAGGCCTCTACGCGAAGCCGGACTGACGAGTTAGAGGCTCAGTCCAAAGGTGATCGCGGCAACGGCGCCCGCGAAGCAGAGCCCCGTGAGCGCGGCGACGAGCCCGAGCGTCATCTCTTCCCCCGAGTTGGCATGTGACTGTCGATTCCACGCGCACCAACACGCGAAACGCGTCACGACTTCAACAACCTGCTGTTCGCGATCACTGGCTACGCCGACTTCTTGACGGCGTGAAGCTGTCGAAGCAGATCGACACGCGTCACGTGCTGTTCATCTCAGGCTACGACCAGGAAGCGCTCGTCCCGGGCAACGCCTCGTTCCTGGAGAAGCCGTTCAGCCGTGATGAGCTGACGCGCACGGTGCGGGCGTTGTTCGACGGCGCTCGTGTTTCCGCGGGCTCGTTCGCAGCCTGAGCAACACTCGTTCAGGAACTCGTCAGGCCGTCGGTATCGAAGATCGCAGGTCCGCTCTATAGGCTTGGGCCGATGCTTGCCCCTGGGATTCCAACCGACCTCGCGAAGTTCGCCATCGGCTTCGACCAACGCGACCGCGCGCGCGTGCACGCGCTGTGGGAGCGGATCTTCGACTCGAACCAATGGTCGGAAGGCGAGCTTACGAAGGAGTTCGAGGCCGCCTGGGCGGGCTGGAACGGGCTCGAGGCGGTCGCCTTCAACGGCTGGACCGGAGCGGCGCTCGCCGCCCTCGAGTGGGCCGGCGTCCGCGGCGAGACCGTGTTGTGCCCGTCGAACACCTTCATGGCGACTCCGCTGAGCGCGATCACCGCGGGCGCGCGCGTCGAGTTCGTCGACTGCAACCGTGACGACCTCTGCATGTCGTTCGAGGACTTCGAACGGAAGGTGCACGAGCACAAGCCGAAAGCCGCGTTCCTCGTGCACATCGGCGGCCACATCGCCTTCGACGCCGAACGGATCGCCGAGTTCTGCCGCAGCGAAGGGATCGTGCTGCTCGAGGACTGCGCCCACGCGCACGGCGCCGAGTGGAACGGCCGCCGCGCCGGCACATTCGGCGACGTCGGAGTCTGGTCGTTCGCACCGACGAAGACGATCTCAACGGGCGAGGGCGGCATGCTCGTCTCGCAGCACGCGGAGGCGATCGAGTTCGCTCGCACCTTTCGCAACTACGGCAAGCCGGACTACGCAGTGCACGGCCTGAACTTTCGGCTCAACGAGTTCACGGCGGCACTCGGCATCGTGCAGGTCGACCGGCTCGACGAGATCGTCGCGTGGAAGAACGAGGTCGCCCGCGTGCACCTGGACGCGCTTCACCCCTCGCGCCTGCAGCTGCCCGACGGGATGATGTCCGGCCTCTACAAGTATCTGGTCTTCGAGCCGATCGAGAAGTCGACCGGGAAGGTCTACGACGAGCCGTGCCACCGCATCCTCGGCCATCACGTCGACCTTCCGAACACCGACTGGGTGGCGGAGAATCACTGGTGCGTCCCTCTCTACTACCGCCCCGAGGAATGAAGGTCCTCGTCACCGGCGGCGCCGGGTTCATCGGCTCGCACGTCGTCGACAAGCTGCTGGACGCGGGCCACGACCCGCGGATTCTCGACCTGATCCCGTCTCCGTACCACTCGGATGTGGAGACCGTGCTCGGCGATCTGGGTGATCGCGAGATCGTGCAACGAGCACTCGAGGGTGTCGACGCCGTACTGCACCTCGCCGCGGTCGCGGACGTCGACCAGGTCGCGAAGAACCCGACGCTCACCGATCAGGTCAATACGCGCGGCACGCAGGTGCTCCTCGAGGCGGCGCGCGAGGCCGGCGTCAAACGGTTCGTCTACGCGAGCACGATCTGGGTCTACGGCGACGCGGCCAGCCCGGAAGCCCTCGACGAGGACACGCCACTCGGCCTGCCGAAGCACTTCTACACGGCGACCAAGATCGCTGGCGAGATGTACACGTCGTCGTACGGCGAGCTCTACGACCTCGAGTGGACGATCCTGCGCTTCGGGATCCCGTACGGGCCGCGCGCGCGGCCGACCGCGGTCGTGCCGGCCTTCACCGCGAAGGCGCTGGCGGGGCAGCCGCTGATGATCGCCGGTGACGGCACGCAGTCACGCCGGTTCGTCTACGTCGAGGATCTCGCCGAGGGCGTCGTCGCGTCGCTCGTCCCGGAAGCCGCGAACCGCGTCTACAACCTCGTCGGCCGCGAGAATACGAGCGTGCGCGCAATCGCGCGCGCCGTGCGCGACGTCGTCGGCGACGTCCCGATCGAGCACATCGAGGGACGCGCAGGCGACCTGCGCGGCGGCAACATCTCCGGCGAGCGCGCCGCAACGGAGCTCGGCTGGGAACCGCGCACCGCATTCGCGGACGGCGTGCGTCGCTACGTGGAGTGGGTGACCGAGGAAGCCTCGAGGCCCAGCGCCGCGACGGCGTCGAGCACGGACGGCACTGCCGCCGCCGTCCTCCGCCAAGAGTCGTCCGAGCTGTAGGCGTCCGAGTCGTGCAGCAGCACGACGTCGCCTGCCTCTAGGCCCTTCGTCGCACGCCGCGCGATCGACCGCGCCGTCGCGCGCCGCTCCCAGTCGCGACCCCAGGTCGACCAGAGCAGTGGCCGCCAACCGCGGGCCCGCACGTGCGCGAGCGCGCCGGAGCTGAAGACGCCGTAGGGCGGCCGGTAGAGCACCGGAACAACTCCGGTCGCATCCGTGATGACACTGACAGCACGGTCGAGGTCGTCAGCGAGTGCGCCCACACGCCTGCGCAGCAGCAGCGTGTGCCGGTAGCCGTGCACTGCGACCTCGTGGCCCGCGTCGACGATCTCGCGCGCCAGCGCGGGTCGCTGCGCAACCTGCTCGCCGACGAGGAAGAAGGTTGCCGTGGCGCCGCGACGCGCAAGCTCCTCGAGCACGGCCGGCGTGCCCTCGGCGTGCGGCCCGTCGTCGAACGTCAACGCGACGCGGTCCCGCGACTCGATCCGTCGCTCGATCCTGTAGGCGGACGCGAGGCTCGGCACGTGCGGGGCGAGCGCCGGGACGAACCAGTCGGCGTTCACGCCACGAGCGCGAGCACGAGCGAGGCGGCCGACGGCAGCGTGCTGAGCGCTAGGCCCGGCCTGGGCGAGGACGTCAGCGCTGCGCGCAGTGCTTGGCTCAGCTCGCGGCGGCCCGCGACGACCTCGGCGATGCCGTACCGGCGGAACGCCGCGTTGTTGACGCGGATGTGGCCCCGGCCCCAGCCGTAGGAGATCGTCGGACAGCCGCGGATGTAGGCCTCGAGCACGGTGAGGCCGCCGGTCGAGTGCACGAGCGCGTTCGCAGCCGCGAGCCACTCGCTCATCTGCTCCGTGAACCCGACGAGGCGCACACGCTGCTCGTCCCCGTAGCGCTCGGCGAGCCGCGCGTACAGGTCTTCGTTGCGGCCACAGAGACAGGCGATCACGGCGACGTCATCGAGCGCGAGGGCGGTGTTGATCGCGCTTTCGAGGTCGCCGACGCCCCAGCCGCCGCCGGAGACGAGGACGACCTTGCCCACGGCGGGAAGCCCCACCGCGGCGCGGGCCGCGGCAGGGTCGCACGGATGGGAGAACTCGGGACGCGTCAGGCCGTGCACCACCTGCACGTCGGTGTTGTGGCCCGCGACCATGCGTACCTCCTCCTCCGACTCCGGGTGGGTGAGCAGGTGGAGGTCGACACCCGGCGCGGCCCAGTAGTGCATCGCAGCCAGGTCGGTGATGCCCGCGACGACCGGGATCTCGAGCTTCCCCCGGCGGCGCAGGCCGCCGAGCACCTCGGTGGCTACCGGATAGACCGAGACGATCACGTCGGGTTGCACGCGGTGGATGAGCTTGAGCATCCCGCGCGAACCGAGGCCGCGCACGAGCTTCTGAGTCAGCCGGCGCGTCGGGCCGAGCGCGACGCAGAGCCAGAACGTCGCGTCCCACAGCCACTGGAAGCGGAAGAAGACGACACCGGGGGCCCGCTCGTTGACGAGCACGAAGACCTTGCCCATCACCTTCAGGCCGTCCTCCGTGACGACCTCGACGCCGGGCCGCTCCTTGCGGAGCTGGTCGGCAAGCGTGCGCGCGGGCAGGTCATGCCCCTCGCCGACGCTGGCGGTCAGGATCAGGACGCGCGTCACGCGCCTAAACGTAGACGAACCCTCAGCCGGCGAGCACGGCGCTGACCTTCTCGACCAGCTGCGCGGGGGTGAAAGGCTTCTGGATGAACGGGCCTTCGGCGCCGGCATCGGTGTAGCCCGAGGTGTAGAGGATGCGAATGCCCGGAACCTCGGTCGCGATGCGGTCTGCGAGCTCGAAGGCATCCATCTCCGGCATCACGACGTCGGTGACCAGCAGGTCGATCGGGCCCTCATCGCGAACGAGCTCGATCGCCGCATTCGGGGACGCCGCCTCGAGCACCGTGTAGCCCGCGCCCTCGAGCGTCAGCCTGATGACGTCGCGAACGACGTCCTGATCATCAACGACGAGAACTGTTTCGGCCATGACCCAAGTCTCGCCATTGCTCACCATGCGAGCGATCCCCGAAACGGGTTGTGGGCGATCCGTCAAGCTTTTCACACCGTTTTCCTACTGATGGGTCGTCTTGGCCGGCGGCCAGTGCGGCGAGATGTCCGGGTCGCCTAGATCGCCGTACGGGACACACCGCCCGTTCAGGAGCTGCTTGTCGGCGATCAAGAGCTCGTTCACCCGCCGGTTCGACGGCACCGCGCGGCGCCAGGCGAGCCGGTAGGAACGGCCCAACCGGATCAGGGCCTCGGGCGCGAGCTTCTTTGGAGACCGGAGGAGGAACGAGCCCGGGCTGGGGCGGACGACCACGGCTCCGCTGCGGGCGAGAACAGCCGCGGCCGCGCGTTCCTCATCCGGGAACGCGGCATAGAACAGCCAGATCCCGTAGCGAGGCGTCGTCGCGCCCTGCAGGAACGGCAGCGCGCGCTCACACGAGTCGTCGTCGACGAGTTGCAGCGAATGGACACTCAGCGCGACGTACCGGTCGAGCAGGTTCGCGGGGTGGCCGTAGTCGAACGACGAGAACAGCGCGCCGCTCGTGCCCGTCGAACCGAAGAGCACCGACCCGGCCGGCTGGCGGGCGGCCGCATCGGCGATCGTCTCGACGCCGATCGCCCGCGTGTGGTTCCGATGCCGAAGGTCGTAGTGCAACTCGTGGACGAGCAGCCAGCCGACGGCCACCGCGATCACGAGTAGGCGGAGCGGCCCGGTGAATCGCGCGAGCGCCACGACGCCGGCCATCACGAGCACGAGGAAGGCCGGGATGACGGGGATCATGTAGCGGTCGAAGAAGAGCGCTGAGTCCCCCGACGCGGGCACAACCGAAAAGAAGACGATCGGCGCGGCGACGGTCAGCACGCAGAAGGCGACAACACGCGCTCTCCGCTGCACGAGCAGCGCCACGATCCCGATCGCGGCGAGCACGGTGAAGTAGTCGACGTTGTGCGCGCTCGGCGCGACGAAGTGCCGCGCGTCTTCCCACACCGGCTGCCCCGAGAACGTGCGGCCGCGCGCGGCGCCGGACGAGACGCCGTAGCGGTCCCCGAGCACGTGCACCGTGCGCAGGTAGTACGGCACGAACGTCAGCGTGAACATCAGCAGCCCGGGCCACGCCTGGCGCAGGACGGCGCGCGGGTCTCGTGGCGCGTACAGCAGTGCCGCAATCAGCGCCGTTCCGGCATAGAGCGGCGCCGTCGGATGCACGAACACCGACAGCCCGAGCACGGCGCCGGCCACGGCCCACAGCCGGCGGTCGCCCCTCTCGGCAGCCTTCAGCGCGAGCAGCGTCGACCACATGAGCCACGCGAAGAGCAGGGTGTGCGGGCGGCCGAACGTCGCGTAGAGGACCGGGATCGGTGACGCCGCCGTCAGCAGCACGACACCGGCCGACGCCTCGTCGCCGACCAGACGACGGGCGATCAGCACGACCGCGGGCAGCGCTAGACAAATGAAGAGGAGCGACGGGAGGCGGAGGGCGCCGAGGCTCGGCCACCAGCCGAGCAGGAAGTGCTCGAGCCAGAAATGCAGCGGGCCGCCGCCGCGTTTCGTCGAGACGATGTTGAAGACGTGCGCGAACGAGAAGTCGCTGACTCTGATCGTCAGCTCTTCGTCGACGTTGAGCGGCGTCCACCAGACCGTCGGCAGCGCGAGCCAGACGAGCAGCGCCACGGACGAGAGCGTCGCCGCGAGCGGGAGGAACGGCGCGGACTCGACGGAGCCGCCGTTGCGTAGGGGCCAGCTCCGGCGGCGCCGGAGCAACACTGGCTTCTTACTCAGGGCGAGTGGCAGCGAGCGCCTGCATCTCGGGCGTCTCGGGAGCCGCGCGATACGGATGCTCGTCGGCCACATCCGTCTCGTGGTAGACGCTCTCCGCGTTCACCGCCCAGATGTCATGTTCGGCACCGGCGACGAGATTGTCGACCGCGCGCATGGCAGTCAGCATCGAGTGATCTGAGTTGTTGTAGCGGTGCAAGCCGTTGCGTCCCACCTGCTGCAGGTTCTCGATCCCGTCGAGCCAGTTGCGGATCACCTGGACGCGCGCAGCGTAGTCGCCGTCGTAGATCGGGTAGGCCTTCGGGACGCGAATCGCAAAGCCGCGCTCGACCTTCGACCTCGATGCAAGCCCGAGCTTCTCGAGCTCCTCGGACGCGAGTGCGACGAGCGCGTCGTCTTCCATCATCCAGAGGTCGTCGCCTGCGAAGCAGAAGTACTCGAGACCGACGCACGCCTTGTCCGGATCCGGGACCATCCACGGTGACCACGACCGGTAGTTCTGGATCCGTCCGACGCGCACGTCCGGCTCGTGGATGTAGATCCAGTTGTCGGGGAACAGGTCCTTGCCGTCGACGACGAGCGCCACGGTGAGGAAGTCGCGGTACCGCAAGCCGCGCGCCGCGTCCAGCACCTCCTGCGGCGCGCTCGGGCTGACCATCTCCACGACTTCGCGCAACGGCAGTGAGGAGATGACCGCGTCGGGGAGCGTGTACGACTCGCCGCCCGCCTCGACCTCGACGACCCGGCCGCCGGCGAGCTCGAGCCGCGTCACGGGCGCTTCGAGCCGCACCTCGCCACCCTGCTCGGCGATCGCCGCCGTCATCGCATCCCACATCTGACCGGGACCGAAGCGGGGGTAGTTGAACTCGGAGATCAGGCTCTTGACCTTGTTCCCCTTGTTGCCGAAGAACGCCGCCTTTGCCGCAGAGAAGAACGAGAGTCCCTTGATCCGCTGCGCGGCCCACTCGGCCCGGATCTCGGACGGTGGGACACCCCACACCTTCTCGTTGTACGACTTGAAGAAAAGCTCGTAGAGGCGCTTGCCGAATCGGTTCGTCACCCAGTCCTCCAGCGACTCGTCCACCTTGCCGCGCTTCGCAGCCGCACGCAGGTACGACGCCATGCACCGCGCGAGCTCGACCGGGCCGAGCTTCTTGATCACATCACCGCCGCGCAGTGGGTAGTCGAGATAGCGGTTGTTCCAGTAGATGCGCGACATGCGCGGGCGCCGGAGGAACTCGTCGCCGAGGATCTCGTGCCAGAGGTCGTCGACCTCGGTCACCTTCGTGAAGAACCGGTGGCCGCCGAGGTCGAAGCGGAAGCCGTCGATCTCGACCGTCTTCGCAAGTCCGCCGACCTGACTCTCCGCCTCGAAGATGACGACGTCGCGGCCGGTCTTCCCCAGGAGGTAACCGGCGGTCAGGCCTGCGGGGCCACCGCCGAGCACGAGCGTGGTCTGAGGGGTGTCGTTCTGCATAGGCGGCCGGTGGCCAGGCCGCCGTTGACTCTAGCCGACCCGCCGATAAACGAAGGCCTGCAGGGGCTTGAAATAGTTCTTGTGGACGGCGATCTCGACCGTCGCCACATGCGCCACGAGCTTCACGCGGGGGTCGCGCTGGAGCAGCCACGTCCACGCCGTGGACTTCTGCCACACGAGCTTCGTCCAGGTCGCCCGCCAGGCCCGGTAGTCGCGGAAGACCGGGGTGATCACGACGAACGTCCCCCCCGGCGGGACGGTCGCGAGGAGCCGGTCGAGGGTCGGCTTCGCGCGCGTCCGCTCGAGGCGGGTCACCGCGTCGCGCCAGTCGAAGACCTGCGGGTCGTGCACCGGGCCCAGCGTGTTCGCCCAACGGAAGCCCGGGCCGAGGTAGTACCGCAGCACCGGCGCCTGCTCGGGATGCGTCGAGATGATCAGTTCGCCCGGATGGAGGTAGGGCGCGACACCGGCGGTGATCGACCGCGCGTTCTCCTTGTCGTCGCGGACGCTGTAGAAGCTCCAGAGGAAGACGACGGCCACGAGCGCGACGAACCCGAGGCGGCGCGCGCGCACGAGTCCTCGCGCCC
>JAOPYY010000181.1 GCA_025964395.1 Actinomycetes bacterium
TGCGTGCCGTCGCTGCCGTTCTCCGGCACGAGCTATCCTGAGCCGGATGCACGAGATCGGGACGATGCGGGTTAAGAGCGGCCTCGCCGAGATGCTCAAGGGCGGTGTGATCATGGACGTGGTCGACACCGAACAGGCGAAGATCGCCGAAGAGGCCGGTGCGTGCGCCGTGATGGCGCTCGAGCGCGTCCCGGCCGACATCCGCCGCGACGGCGGCGTCGCTCGCATGTCGGACCCCGACATGATCAAGGGCATCCAGGAGGCGGTCACGATTCCCGTGATGGCCAAGTGCCGCATCGGCCACTTCGCCGAAGCGCAGATCTTGCAGTCGCTCGAGATCGACTACATCGACGAGTCCGAAGTCCTGACGCCCGCGGACCTCGAACATCACGTCGACAAGTGGCAGTTCACGATCCCGTTCGTCTGCGGCTGCACCAACCTGGGCGAGGCGCTCCGTCGCATCGCCGAGGGCGCCGCGATGATCCGCACGAAGGGCGAGGCGGGCACGGGCGACATCGTCAACGCCGTCACGCACATGCGCTCGGTCTTCGGCGGCATCCGCCGGCTGCAGTCGCTGCGTGGCGAGGAGCTGTATTCGGAGGCGAAGAACCTCCAGGCGCCGTACGAGCTCGTGAAGTGGGTAGCCGAGAACGGCCGCCTGCCCGTCGTGACGTTCACCGCCGGCGGCATCGCGACACCGGCGGACGCTTCGCTTTGCATGCAGTTCGGCGCGGACGGCGTGTTCGTCGGCTCCGGCATCTTCAAGTCCGGCAATCCCTCGCAGCGGGCCCGTGCGATCGTCGAGGCGACGACGCACTACATGGACGCAGACGTGCTCGCGCGCGTCTCCTCCGGCCTCGGCGAGGCCATGGTCGGCATCTCGACGCAGTCGCTCGATCCGAGCGAACTGCTCGAGCGCCGCGGCTGGTAGCGCCGCGGCCGGTAGATCAGCCGCGGCGCCCAGCGTCGTGTCCGTTACCCCTGCTTGAAGGCGCCGAGGTAGACGACCACCTGTGCGTTCTGTGGCGCCTTGGCTCCCGAAAGCGGTGACTGCTGCACGACCTTGCCGGCCTGCGTCCGCGAGGTCACCGGGTACTTGAGGTAGATCAGCCGCAGGTGCGCCGCATTCAGCGTGCTCACGGCCTGCTGGAGCGTCTGGCCGACGACGTTCGGGACTGTCTCGTCGGTCGTCGCGTTCGGCCCGCGTGACACGTTGACCTGCACGTGCGAGTGGAACGGCACCGTCGTGCCGGCCGGCTTCGCCTGCTCGAGCACGGTGCCAAGCGGGTCGGTGCCTGGGACGAACACGATGCTCGCGAGGATCCCGGCATTGCCGAGCGCCGTTACCGCGCCCGCTTCTTTCTGGCCTGTGACGTCCGGAACCGTCGCGGTCTGCGGTTGAGCCGGAGCCGCGGGGGTCGTGGTCGGTGTCGTCGTGGCGGACTGCGTCGTCGGCGTTGTTGCGGACGTCGTCGTGGTCGTCTTCGCAGTCGAGTCGACCACGAGCGTGATGTGGCCGCCACGCGCAAGCTCCGTCCCCTCAGGCGGGTTCTGCGAGATGACCGTTCCCTTGGGCGCCTTCGTCGGCTTGAAGACCTCCTTCGGCTGCAGGCCCACCTGGCCCGCACGAACGAGCGCGTCCGCCTCTTTGAGGCCGACGAACCGCGGCACCGCGACCTTCGGCGGCGTGGTCGCGCTCGGAGCCATAGCCGTCGTGATGACGGTCGACGTTGCCTTGTGGTCGCTCTTGTGGGTCAACAGCCAGGCGATCAGGATCCCGGCCGCGACGAGCGCCAGCACCCCGAGGGCGAGCAGCATCCCGGCGCCGATGCGGCGATCGGCGGGCGGCGGCGCCACTGGGGGAGGCGGATCTCCACCGACCATCGTTTCGCGCTGCGCAATGACGGTCTCTTCCTCTGGTACGGGCCAGGAATCTGGCGGGCTCGGCTGTGACACGGTCGTCTCCCTCTTTGCAGGTAAGGATTTGCCTGGAATGCAACGGTTGTTGATCACAGGTGGTTGCGGGTACCTCGGCCGGGAGCTGGTTCGGCGGGGGCCGGCCCGCGGCTGGGACGTCCGCGCCACGTGGTTCGAGCGGCCGCCGCAGGGGGGCACCGGTTTGCAAGACGCAGCCGACTGGGTGCAGGCCGACCTGCGCCATGTCGAGGCGGCATGGCGCGCCGTGGCGGGCGTCGACGTGGTGATCCACACGGCCTATCGCCAGGGCGCGGGGGAGTGGGAGGTGAACGTCGAGGGCTCGGCCGCGGTCGCCGAAGCGGCCCGCGGGCTGCGCCTCGTCCACCTCTCCAGCGACGTCGTGTTCGACGGCACGCGCGGCCGCTACCGGGAAGAGGATGCGCCGGATCCGGTCAACGCCTACGGGCGGTCGAAGGCCGAGGCGGAGCGCCTCGTTGCTGAGCTCCATCCCGACGCGACGATCGTGCGCACATCGCTGATCTACGGCGGCGCTGAACCGGGGCCGCAGGAGCGGCTGGCGGCGGAAGGCACGCGCTTCTTCGTCGACGAGATCCGCTCGCCGGTGCAGGTGGGCGACTTGGCCGAAGCGCTGCTCGAGGTGGTGGCGCTCGAGCTCCCGGGAGCGCTACACCTCGGAGGGGCAGACGACCTCTCGCGCTACGACTTCGCCGTCCTCCTCGGCGCGGACCCGGAGCGCATCGAGCAAGCGCACACGACGGCGGACCGGGCGCCCGACGTCTCGCTGGACAGCTCCCGCGCGGCGGCGCTCCTGCAGACGCGGCTGCGCGGAGCCTACGAAGTGCTGTCGGAACGCTGATCTTCGGAACGCTGAGCCCAGCGTTCGCCCGCGGCGCGCCCTTCGGGCGTCGCGAGAAAGTGCTCGAGCGGCACGTGGAGCAGCGCCGCCTTGCACTCGGCGAAGACCTCACCACCGTCGGTGATCGCGGCGTTCACGTGCAGCCGCCGTCCACGGGCCTCCTCGAGCCGGGCGCGGATCATCAGCTCGGTATTGATCGCGACCGGGTGGCGGTAGCGGACGAAGATTCGCGCGGTTACCGCGGGGAACGCGTACCACGTCGCGAGCAGCCCGACCGCCTCGTCGAGCGCGCCCGCGACGAGCCCGCCGTGCGCGATCCCCGGCCCGCCCTGGTGGCGCTCGTCGAAGGTGAAGTACGCCTCGTACTCGGTCGCACCGACCTCGGTCGGCTGCCGCAGGTGCAGTCCGTTCGGGTTGTCGCCACACCCCCAGCACGCCGGGTCGTGATGCGGCGGGATGTGACTCACTCCGCCCAGACGTTCTCGAACGCGCCGAAGCGCAGCTCCGCGAGGTAGTAGATGCGCGACTCGTCGCTGCGGCGCAGGTACTCCACCTGGTGCTCGGCGATGAACTCGTTGTACGCCTCGATCGACTCCCAGCGGTCGATCACGAGATAGCGGTCGTGCTCCTCGATGTCGCGCAAGAGTTCGGTGCCGATGTAGCCCACGCCCTGGCGGAAGAACTGCGCCCACTCGCCGTTCGAGCCGTACGCCTTCTCGAACGCTTCCGGGTCGCGCGCGTCGTAGCGGAAGACGAGTGCGATCACCGCATGCCCCCTCGTTCGTGGTGCGCTTTGAAGAAGTTCTCGCTGCCGGCGGTCGCCATCGCCGACGAGGCGCTGATCTCCAGGCAGAGCGCAGCGGCGGCGATGATCTGCGCGAAGCGGTAGACCTTGCCGGCGCCCGCGCAGTCGATCGACGCGAGCCAGTCGCGCGCGGAGGGGAGGGTGGTGCCGCCGCCGACGGTGCCGACCTCGAGCCCGCCGAAGCGGATCGACGCCTGCAAACCGCCCTCGACCCGTCGCGCGGTCCCGTGTGCCATCGAGCTCGTGCCGACCATGCCGAGATCCTGCCCGGTCGCGGCGAACACCGCGGCGACTGCGGAAGCCGGCGTGAATGCAACCGACTGCATGCCGCTCGCGACCGACCCGTGCGTCCCCGCCCACGAGAGGGCTTCGAGATCCTCGGCCGTGGTGCGGAGCACGCGCCGGATCTGCTCGTCGGAGAGGAACGCCTCGGCGAGCACGGTCTTGCCGTGGCCGGACTGGAAGAACTCCGCGGACGGCTTCTTGTCGCCGCCCATGTTCGCCTCGAGGATCGCGCGCTCCGGCTTCACGGGCGCGCGTTGCATCACGTAGCCCATGTTCAGCGCATAGGAGTTGCGCGTCATCATGTTCGGGCCGACCGCGTCGCCTGTCGTCCACTGCCAGAGCACGTGGCACATCGGACCGACGACGTGCGTCTTCACGCCGCGCAGCCTGGCGCGCTTCGACAGCGACGCGTCGTCGGAGGACTCGAGCCACTCGCGGAACTTCGGCAGCTCGGACTCGACCCAGCGCGCGAGTGCGACCGCGTCGCCCGCGTCCTTGCAGACGAAGCACGAGGCGCGCGTGATCCGGTCGTGCAGGACGTACGTGCGGATCGCACCGGCCGCAAGCGCCCCGCGCGTCATCGACGCGGTCAATCCGCCCTCGGTGTGAGCGAGCGGCACGTGCACCGTCTCGGTCGCGCGCCCGGTCTCGACGACGTCGCCGTCGTCGGTCAGCTCGTAGGCGCCGAGTGCGATCTCGACCGGCACCGCGGAGACGGGGATGACCGCCACGCCGACGAGCGACTCGGCGGCGCTCGCGAACGGCTCGAGGTCGACCGACGTGACGAGCCCGCCGTCCACGCCCATGGCCTCGCGGCGCTGCTCGACCGAGCTCGCATCGTTCTTCCGGGGCCAACGCATGCGGAGACTCTAGAGTCGCAGGCATGTCAGCGACATTGATGAAGGGCAAGCCGCTCGCGGAGCGCATCCGCGCCGAGGTCGCCGAGGAGGTTCGGGTGCTCGGCCACGTCGGCCTGGTCACGGTGCTGGTCGGCGACGACCCGGCCTCGGACGTCTACATCCGCCTCAAGCACAAGGCCGCGGTCGAGGCGGGCTTCGCTGCCACCGACCTCCGCCTGCCGGCCGACACGAGCGAGGCCGACCTGCTCGCGAAGCTCGACGAGCTGAACGCATCCGACGACGTCGACGCGATCCTGGTCCAGCTGCCGCTCCCGAAGCACATCGACGAGGCGCGGATCATTCGCGCGGTCACACCGTCCAAGGACGTCGACGGCTTTCACCCGCTGAACGCGGGCGAGCTCTACCTCGGCCGGCCGGCGATCGTCTCCGCGACGCCGCGCGGCGTGATGGCGCTCCTGGCGGAGCACAACATCGAGTTGGACGGCGCTCACGCAGTCGTGATCGGCCGCAGCGCGATCGTCGGGAAGCCCGTGATGCATCTTCTTCAGCAGGCGAACGCGACCGTCACGCTCTGCCATTCGCACACGAGGGATCTCGCCCAGTACACCCTCGAGGCGGACATTCTCGTGGCCGCGGTCGGTGTCCCGGCCCTCGTCTCGGCCGACATGGTCAAGGACCGGTCTGTCGTCGTGGACGTCGGCATGAACAGGACGGAAGCAGGGCTCGTCGGCGACGTCGACCCGGGCGCGCTCGACCGCGCCGCCTACATGACCCCGGTACCGGGGGGCGTCGGCCCGATGACCATCGCCTGCCTGCTCCAGAACGCGGTCAAATGTGCCCGATATCGCCGGGGAGAGCTTGCATATCCGGGCTAAAAGGGTGCTAAAGTTGCGCGCGCTCCGCCGGTATGGCGGACTTGTAGTCGTCTAGCAAGGAGTAGTCGCAAGTGGCTGAAGGTACGGTCAAGTGGTTCTCAAATGAAAAGGGCTACGGCTTCATCGAGCGCGGGAACGGCGAGGCGGACGTGTTCGTCCAC
>JAOPYY010000212.1 GCA_025964395.1 Actinomycetes bacterium
GTGCCGCGGCCGACGTACAAGACGCCGGAAGCCACGGTCTCTTCCCCGTGGATCGTCGTCCACTACACGCGGACCGGCCCGGATCATCCGCGGTTCATGAAGGACGACAACCACAACGGCGTCCCGAACTACATCGAGAAGCTCGCCGCCGCCGCCAACAAGGCGTGGCTCTGGTACGCGCACAACGGTTTCAAGGGCCCGCTGCCCGACACGGCAGGCCCGGACGCGAAGCTCGACATCTACGTGAAGGCGCTGCCGCCCGGCGTCTTCGGGATCACGCTGCCGACGACCGTCGCGCAGGGCGGCTCGTTCATGGTGATCGACAACCAGCTCGACATGGCGCATCTCGCGGTGCACGGCAGCCTGCAGCAGACGGTTGCGCACGAGCTGTTCCACGAGTTCCAGCTCGCCTACATGCCAGACGGTCGCATTCCGCACTGGGCGGCGGAGGGCAGCGCGGTCGCGATGCAGACCTACGTCTATCCGCAGGTCGTCGACGCAGCGACGTTCTCGTACCTCGACACGTGGTTGAACCAGCCGTGGCGCTCGCTCTACGACGAGGCGCAGGGTTGCTCACACTGCTACGGAGGCGCGCTGTTCTGGCGCTTCCTCTTCAGTCTCGGCAACCACGTGGTGTCCGAGTATTTCGGACGCCTCTACGGGTACGAGCAGGCGCACAAGCCGATCTTGCTCGGGCTGCAGCCGCTCGACGAGATCCTGCGCAAGCGCACGCACGGCAGCCTCTACAGCGCGTTCGGCCGGTTCTCGTACGACATCTACCACTCGGGCTACAAGCCGGCGTCGCCGTACAAGCTGACCGCATCGCCGTCGATCGTGACGACGCCCAAGCACACCGTGCGCGGCCTCTCGACGCACTACATCCCGATCGCCGTGCCGGCCGACGCGAAGGGGATCGGTGTCGGCATCGCAGCCGCCAGCGGGCCGAGCCCGGAGGTGAAGCTCGTGGTCGGCGGCCCGAAGGGCCGCGTGATCGAGGGCCTCATGCGCCAGAAGGGCTCGCTCCAGTACTTCGTGACGACGTTCCGGAACGCGAAGGAGCGCGCGAGCGCGATGCTGATCGTCACGTCGGGCCGGCAGATCGGCACCTCGTACAAGGTGGCCTACCAGTCGCTCTGAACGTCAGCCGCGTAGGTGGGTTTGCTGGTCGTCGTCCCGAGCATCAGGAGACATGGCCGCGTCCACACGCTTCATCGCCATGGGTCGGGTCCCATGAGGCGCGTGACGCGTCTCGTGCCTCGGCCCACGCTCTACTTGGGCCTCGGCCAGGTGTTCTTCACCGCGATGGTGGCGTGCTGCTGGTTGATCAAGCCATCGCAGAAGGCGTTGAAGGTCGGCGTCAGTTACTACGGGACACAGCTGGAGACTGCGGGCGCACTCGTTCTCGGGTGCGCGGGCTGTGTGGCCTTGACGGCGGTTGCGTTGGCGGCCGTCCGCTCCAGCGCACCGTGGTTCCGGCGTCTGCGGCTCGGCGTCGGCGTCGTCCTCGCGCTGATGATGGCGATTCCGCTGACTCCGTACAGCATCGACATCGTCGTCGACTGGGTGCATATCGGGGTCGCTGCGACCCTGTTCGCCGTGGCCTACGCGCTCGGGGGCTGGATCGCGTTCAGGGTGCGCCGCACCCCGTTCACGCTGCTGCTCCTCCTCGGCCAGTCGACCGCGGCCTACTGGGCTGCGGCCGCGGAGCTCGGCGCGGTCGGCTGGATGCTCCCAAGTCAGATGGTGTTCGAGCTGACGTTCGCCGCGCTCGTCGCCGTTGCCCTCGCTGCGACGATGGACGGCGAAGCGGCTGGCGTTTGGTGAACGCAGAGGCTTGATGTGGAACTGCGTGGTCGTGGGGATGGCTCAGACCAAGCAGGTCGTTCGGGTCGGGCGCAGGGCATAGCGGTGTCTACGTTCAAGCCCGGCACGGGCGAGATGCGCCGCGTCTGAGCCACCAGCCGCGGCTGCGCGTGCGTTTCACATCAAGCCTCTCAGTCCAGTCGAGCACGTGGGCCTCCGGCCATCGTCGAGGATTGGCCTGCGCCGCACCTGGGCATCGAAGCTCATGTTCCTCATCCGCTCGCTCATGTTCCGCCGTCTGGGTCCCATCGGCATCGCGCTGACGGCATACGACCTTTGGCGCCGCCTGCCGGTCGAGCGGCGCCGGCATGTTCGAGCAGCCGCCCGCATCCACGGAGCGAGTGCGCTCCGGTATGGCAGGCGCGCTCTCGCGGCGGGCGGGCGACGGTAGCCGAGTCTCGCAGGCCCGATCCGCTGGGCACCTTCAAGCGCGTTCTCTTCCCGGCCGAGTGTTGGGTGGGTGAGCAGATCACCCAGCAGATCTGCAGCCATCACCGGCGCCGTCTGACGAAGATCGGCTGGGAGGGCGCGCTCGACCCTCCAGCGGGCGGTTGGGCGGACGGTGAACCTCCGATGCGTTCGGCCAACGCCCTCGACATCCTGATCGACGGCTCCCAGGCACTACCGGCGATCGCCGATGAGCTCAGCCGAGCGCGCTCACACGTGCATCTAACGGGCTGGCACTTCTCTCCCGACTTCGCGCTCACGCGAGACGAGGAGCCGCTCATCCTGCGGAACCTGCTCGCCGAGCTCGCGGAGCGCATCGACGTGCGTGTGCTCGTCTGGGCAGGTGCTCCTCTGCCGCTCTTCCGGCCGTCGCGGCGAGACGTTCGAAAGATGCGAGATCAGCTGATCAAGCAGACGAGGATCCAGTGCGCGCTCGATGCGAAAGAGCGCCCGATGCACTGCCACCACGAGAAGACGATCACGATCGATGACCGCGTGGCCTTCGTGGGCGGGATCGATCTGACGTCCGAATCCGGCGACCGCTATGACACGAACAGGCACATACCGCGCGCGAGCGTTGGTTGGCACGACGCCAGCGCGCGAATCGAGGGGCCTGCCGTCGGCGATGTCGCCGAGCACTTCCGTCTGCGCTGGCACGAGGTAACCGGCGAACGACTCGCTCCTGTCCAGCCCGCGCCACCGGCGGGAGCCGTCGAGTTGCAGATCGTGCGAACGGTGCCGGAACGCGTCTACACCGCGATGCCGCGAGGGGCCTTCAGCGTGCTCGAGAGTTACGTTCGGGCCTTCACGGCCGCCGAACGGTTCATCTACATCGAGAACCAGTTTCTGTGGTCTCCGGAAATCGAAGCGGTGCTCTACGACAAGATCGTGAACCCGCCTCACCCTGATTTTCGGCTCGTGTTGCTGCTGCCCGCGAAGCCGAACAGCGGCGCAGACGACACACGGGGGATGCTCGGCCACTTGATCGACGGAGACGCAGGCGCCGGCCGTCTGCTCGCAACCACGCTCTATGCACGTTTGGGCAACCTGGCCGACCCGGTCTACATCCACGCGAAGATAGCGATCGTTGACGACGCGTGGCTCACGCTCGGCTCGGCAAATCTCAACGAGCACTCCCTGTTCAACGACACCGAGATGAACGTCGTGACTCACAACCCTGAGCTCGCCACGCAGACGCGGTTGCGTCTCTGGTCGGAACACCTGGAGCTGCCGATCGAGCAGATCCCTGTGGACCCAACCCAGGCGATTGACGAACTCTGGAGACCGATCAGTCAGGAACAGCTTGATCGCCGTGACAACGGCCAAGCGCTCACGCACCGCCTTGTCCGGCTCCCCCATGTTTCCAGGCGCTCCGCTCGCGCACTCGGCCCGGTCTCGGGGATCCTGGTCGATGGATGACCGGCGGTTGCCCGCCCGCTCAAATTTTGCGGTAGCGGGCGTCGCTGAGCGAATAGATCGCGAAGGCGATTAATCCGACCGCGACGACTCCCAACAGGAACGGGCCGTACGAGTAGTGAGTGAGTTTCGCCAGTGCCCCGTCGAGGCCCACGGCTTGCTTGGGGCTGTAGTCGATCGCGGCTTTGAGCAAGAAGATCCCGATCAGCCCGAACACCACCATCCGGGCGAGGTGCCCGATCATCCCCACGCGGGAGATCCATGTCTTCACCTCAGGCTTCATCTCCTCGGCCTTTGAGTCCTTGAGGAAATCCTTGGTGATCCCGCGGTAACCCTGGTAGAGCGCTATCCCGATCGTCACGACGCCGGCGGCGCCGACGATCCAGGTGCCGGCCGGCCAGCCGAAGATTCCTGCGGTCGCCCGCTTCGGACTGCCCGAAGTGCTGCTGCGGCCGGACAACAGAATTTCGACGGCCAGGAAGCACATTGCTCCGTACGCGATCCCGCTGCCAAGTGCTGCGACGCGCTCGAAGCCGGTATCCGAGCCTTCCGGCCCGTGGCCGATCGCGGCGCGAACGAAACGCCAGAGGGAGTATCCACCGAGGCCGATCGCAACGAGGATCAGGAGAACCTTCCCGAACGGCTGGTGCGCCACCGTTTTCAACGCGCCCTGCTGGTTCGTCAGCTTGCCCCCATGACCGAACGCAAGCTTCAGCGCCAGGATGCCGATGATCCCGTAGACGAGCCCACGGGCGACGAAACCCGCGCGTGACAGAAGTTCGAAGGCGGATGACTGAACGAAGCTTCTGCCCGCCCCCTCGGCGAGCGACCCTCTGGTCCGCGAAGAGTTCATCTCGAACATTCCTTTCAGTCGTGGGGCGCGTCGCCGCGCGGTACGCACACGGTGATTGCGCTCGGCTCTGCTTTAGCCTTGAAGGTCTTCACCTTCGTTCGATCCCCGCCGTCCAGCTCGTACAGGATCTTCCGATTCAGCTTGACCTTGACCGAGGTTGCCTTCGTGGTCTGCGCGAAGGGAGATTTGCTCGCCGGGACGATCGCCACTCGCACGAGCATCCGGCTCCATTCGAGCAGACCCTCGGCGGTCACCACACCGAGCTCGAGCTTGCCGTCGTCTGGGCGCGCATCCTCGAACACCTCGACTCCGCCGAAGAGCTTGCCGACGTTGCCCAGCAGGATGCAGCTCGCTTTGCCCTTGTACCAGTCCACACCGTCCACCTTGATGTCGGCGCGAAATGGTTTGGAGCGCAGGTTTCCCGACCCCGTCCAGACGTAGGCGGCGCGGCCGAACCGCTCCTTGAGACCGCCATCCCCGGCATCTCGAATCATCATCGCGTCGAATCCGGCGCCCGCCATGACGGCGAAACGCTCTCCGTTGAAGCGGCCGACGTCGAGGATGCGACGCTCGCCGTTCAGTCCAATCGCTACGGCCTGTTCGATGTCCCTCGGAATCCCCAGGTTGGTCGCGAACAGATTCGCGGTTCCTGCAGGGATGATCGCCAGGGCTACACCGGACCCTGCGAGCACATCCACGCACCGCTGAACCATCCCGTCACCGCCCCAGGCGATGATGAGCTCTGCACCCTCGTCCAGCGCTCGTCGAACCTGCGCCGGCGCCTTGCGGCTCTTCGCCACCTCGCACCAGAACGGATTGTCGACTCCGGTGGCCTCGAGAACACGACGCAGCTCGGGCAGCCCGCCCCCCAGCGTCTTGCCGGAGTGCGCGATCACCGCCACCTTCATGCTCGGGCTTCAACGCTCTCGTGGGCGCGGCCGCGGGCGTCGGCCGCCGCATCGGTCGTCCGGCAAGCAAACACGACGACGACCAACGCAGCAACGCCAACGAAGACACCGCCGACGACATCCAGTGGATGGTGCATGCCTCGATACATGCGCGCGGTCGCGACGAAGGTCACCAACGCGAGTGCGAGGGCCCAGGCGAAGATCCGCACGAAGCGGTTCGTAACCCGCGACGTGAGCAGGAGAGCGGCGCCGCCATAGACCGCGATCGCCGCCGCCGTGTGCCCGGACGGGTAGCTGGCGTTGACAGGGAGCTGCTCCAGCCGTGGGACGCGAGGCCGATGCGAGTGAACGACGAGTGTCGTAACGCGGTACGCCGCCGATTCGACCGCCAGCGCGAAGACAAAGAACGCCGCAATCCGCCACCTCCCTGGGACGGCGAAGACGATCCCGCAACACGCGACGACAATCGGCAACACGACTCCGCCCGCGATGATCGAGCCAAGCAGTGAGCCATGCGTGCGGGTGGCGGTCCGGTGCACGGCAAGCCACTCGTTCACGCGCTCATTCGCGGCGCCAATGCCCCAAGCGGGCTCGACCACACGGGTGACGAGCAGGCCCAACCCAATTGAGATGGCCGCGATCATGGCCAGGCCGGCGAGCATCACGAGAATGAACACGATGACCGGGTGAAGCCTTCGGAGCGAACCGGCCAATAGCTCTGACGGTCCGCCCCGGTGCGCAGAGAGGATGGGGACGTTTAGCCGGTCTTTCGATCTCTGCCCGCCGTCGATCGTCGAAGAGCGCGACGCGACTGGTTGGGTTTTCACGATCAATGCTCGGGGCACATGCCCCATTCTCAACTCTCCAATCGTTTCGACGAAACCCACGCGCAGTACCTTCATCGACATGCCGCTCATCGTCCTACTCGTTCTGGCCCTGACAACCGCCGTGGTTGTCGGGCTCGTCATCTGGCGTTATCCGCGCGTGATGACGCCGAGTCCGGCGCTCGAAACCGCGCGCAAGGTCGGCGAGACGGTGGGCAAGCACCCCCGGCTCCGCGCGATCCTGGACGCACGTCTTGATCCCGCGACCGCGACAGGCCTTCTGCTGACGGCCGCCTTGGTCTTGGTGATCGGCGGAGGCTTTCTGTTCGCAGTGCTGGCGTACCTCGTCCGCACCAACGCACACTTGGTCGGGATCGACAGGGGCGTAGCGAAATGGGGAAGTCGCCACTCGACGCCAACGTCGATGCGCGAGCTCAACGACCTCACTCAACTCGGGAGCATCTACATAGTCGTTGTTCTGTGCGTCGTCCTCGCAGTCGTCGAGACGGTCAGGCAACGAACCATTTGGGTCACCGCGTTCATCGTCGCCGTGATGGCAGGCGAAGAGATTCTGACCTTGTCGGTCAAGCAGCTTGCCGATCGGGTGCGCCCCACGTTCAATCCCGCCGCGGCCACGCTCGGGCCATCTTTTCCCAGCGGCCACTCAGCGACAGCCGCCGCCTTCTATGCGACTGCCGCGCTGCTCCTTGGCAGGTGGCGAGGCCGTCCGACACGCGCCTCGCTCGCCGGATGCGCGGCGGGGATCGCTGTGGCAGTTGCTGCGTCCCGAGTCCTGCTCGACGTGCACTGGCTGACAGATGTGATCGCCGGCCTCGCGTTGGGCTGGGCCTGGTTCGCCGTGTGCGGAATCGCATTCGGCGGGCGCATTCTCCGCTTCGGCGCCGGGGCCGATGCGGCTGCTCGAGTTGCGGAGGCGACGGAGAGCGGCGGCTCGGATGACCCAGCCCGCGGACTGGTGGTGTCGGCGCAGTCGCGACCGACTGACGCCGCCGACGTTTCTCCCGATCGAACGGCCGTCCGTTAGCTCTGCGCCGCTACGAGCTGTCGCACGCTAACCGAGCCGCGACAACGCTTCGAGGAGCCGCTCGACCTCGTCTTCGGTGTTGTAGTGGACGATCCCGATGCGCACCGCGCCGTCATCCAGCTCGAGCCGTTTCATGGTCTCGACGGCGTAGTAGTTGCCGTGCCACACGGCGAAGCCCTGCTCGCCGAGCCGCGTTGCGGCCTCCTCGGGTGAGAGCGTCGGATGCGTGATCGCGAACGTCGGGACGCGGCCGTCCAGCTCCGGGATGCCGTGCAGCCGCCACGCATCCGGTAGGCCATCGAGGAACTGCTGCCCGAGCGTGCGCTCGTGCTCGAGCACGAAGTCCCAGCCCACGTCGTCCTGCAGGTACTCGACCGCGGCGACGAAGCCCGCGAGCAGTTCGTGGGCGAGCGTGCCCGTCTCGTAGCGGTGACCGACAGGGAACGGGTCGGCCGGGCGCACCTTGTACGGGCGCCACGACTCGAGCAGCTGGCGCTTGCCGAAAGCCAGCCCGAGGTGCGGGCCGTAGAACTTGTACGGCGAGCAGACGAGCACGTCGGCATCGACGGCCTGCACGTCGATCGGCCCGTGCGGGCCGTAGTGCACTGCATCGACCCACGCCAGCGCGCCGGCCTCGTGTGCGAGCGCCGCGACTTCCGCGACAGGCGTCGCAGTGCCGACCGAGTTCGCCGCCCACGGATAGGCGACGACGCGCGTGCGGTCCGAGAGCAGCGAGCGCAAGTGGTCGAGATCGAGCCGGCACTCGTCGTCGACCTCGGCGAATTTGACGACGAAGCCCCGGTCGTGCGCGAGCTCCAGCCACGGCGCGATGTTCCCGTCGTGATCGAGCTTCGTGCAGACGATCTCGTCGCCGTCGCGCCAGTCGCGTGACGCAGCGCGTGTGAGCGCGAAGTTCAGGGTCGTCATGTTCGCGCCGAAGGCGACCTCGTCGACGGTCGCGTTCAGAAAGTCGGCTGCGGTCAAGCGCGCCTTCGTCAGCAGTGCGTCGGTTCGCCGCGACGTGCCGAACGGTCCGTCCGTGTTCGCGTTCGAGTAGCGCAGGTAATCCGCGATCGCGTCGATCACCGAGTCGGGCACCTGCGTCCCGCCTGGCCCGTCGAAGAACGCGAGCGGCTGCTGCAGCGCGGTGAACCGCGCGCGCACGGCCTCGATAGTCGTCACGACACGTGCCATCTGTACTCCGGCTTCAGGGTGAGCGACGCGCCGATGAAGCAATCGCGTTCCGCCTTAGCGACCAGGTCGCCGACCTCGTTCATCCGCGGCGTCAGCTGCGCGTTGATGCTCACGTCGATCTCGACGAAACGGTAGCGGCCGTCCTCGCCGGACTTCGTGATCTTTCCCTGCGCCTCGCCCGACGCGGCGACTTCGTGCCCCGCGCGGCGCGCGTGGTAGGCGAAGCTGTCGATCGAGCAGCGCACCAGCGCCGCGAGCAGCAGGTGGTCGGCCGACCAGCCTTCGGGCGGCACGAACTGGCCGCCGCCTGGGATCGTCATCCGCCCGGCACTGTCGACGTCGACGGCGTACTCGAGGAGTTTGGCGGTGGGGGTCACGGGCTAACGCTAGCGCCCCGGGGGGTCTGTCCGGTCCGGGACCTAGGGTTCGGGACCATGAGGCTGAGGACACTGACCGAGGCAGAGTGTTACGCCCGCATCTACGGCGGGCACGGCGGCGAAGGGGTGAGTGTCGTGCGCGTCCCGCAGCGGCGCACCAAGCGCGCGAACGTGGCGGGAGAGCACCTGCGTGAGCGGTTCGAGGAGCGTCTCGAGTCTCGCGGCGTTGAAATGCATGGTCCGGAGGCGGAGGCCGCATGACGACCCGCACGTGCCGCACCTGGACCGCGGGGCGCCGGCCGAACCCGGTGACCGCCGGCAAGCGCCCGGCCCCGCCGCTCCCGAGCTCGTGGGTGTGCACGGCCACGTGGACGCAGCGCGTGCCACGCTGTAAGCCGCGTGGCCGAAAGCACACCTAGCTCTGTCCCAGACGTACTCGCGCCAGGGCTGACCTGCATCTTCTGCGGGATCAACCCGGGCCGCGTCTCGGCGGCAGCGGCCGCGCACTTCGCGAACCCACGCAATGACTTCTGGCGCCTCTTGCACGACGCGGGGTTCACGCCGCGCCTCTACGACCCGCAGGAGCAGTTCTCGCTGCTCGACCTCGGCATCGGCCTGACGAACGCGGCCTATCGCACGACGCCCGGCTCGGGCGACTTGAAGCGCGGCGATTTCGACCGCGCCGAGTTCGAGGTGCGGATCCGTGCGCACGAGCCGCGGGCGGTCGCGTTCGTCGGCAAGGAGGCCTACAGGGGCCTCTTCAACGAGCGGCCGGAGCTCGGCGCGCAGCTGCGCACGATCGGGCGAACGGGACTCTTCGTCCTCCCGTCGACGTCACCGGCAAACGCCGCGGTCCCCTACGGGGAGCGGCTGCACTGGTTCAGCGAGCTCCGCTCATGGCTGGAGCCGACCGAGCGGCAGGCCGTGCGCGGGCTCGTGCTCGATCGGGATGGTCGAGTGCTGCTCGTGCGCTTTCAACACCCGGTCTCCGGTCACGCCTGGTGGGCGACCGTCGGCGGAGGCATCGATCCGGGCGAGAGCGATGAGGACGCGCTCAGGCGCGAGTTGCACGAGGAGGCGGGCCTCACGGACTTCGAGATCGGGCCGGTCATCCACACGCGTGACGCGACGTTCCCGTGGCAAGGACGGCTGATCCACCAGCACGAGCGCATTCATCTCGTCCGCGTCGAGAGCCACGAGGTGGCGCCGACGATCGACCTTGCTCCCGAGGGAGTCACCGAGGTCGCCTGGTGGAGCCTTGACGAGCTCGACAACCCCAGAGAAGAGGTCGTCCCGCCGGAGCTCGCACGGCTCGTGCGTAACCTGACGGCGTGATTGGCGTCCTGGTCGCGGTGCACCTGCTGGCGGCCGCCGTGTGGGTCGGCGGCTCGACGGCGCTGATCTTCGTCGGCGTTCCCGCGATCCGCACGCTCGAGGGCGAACCGCGCGGCCGAGCAATGAAGGAGCTCGGCCTGCGCTGGCGTCCCCTCGGCTACGGCGCGCTCGGCGTCGCCGCGGTGACGGGCGTCGTGCTGGCCGCCCGCGAGTGGCAGCACGACACGGCGTTCCAGATCGTCTTCTGGACGAAGGTCGTGCTCTTCCTCTGCCTCGTCGTTGCGTCGTACTTCCACAACTTCGTGCTCGGCCCGCGCCTGCAAGCGGAGATCCGCGAAGAGCGCGAGCCGGTGACGAGGCCGGCGCTCGTCGTCGTCGGCTGGATCAGCTACTCGCTGACGCTCGCGCTGCCGATCCTCGGCGTCGCCTTGCAACGCATCGTCTCCTAGGACTGAACCTGATTCGGTGTCAGCCAAACCAGATTCACGAGTTTCGCTCTACCCGGGCCAGCGGTTGGTGATCGGCGTGCGGCGGTCGCGGCCGAACGCCTTCGGGCGCAGCTTCACGCCGGGGGGCGCCTGGCGGCGCTTGTACTCCGCACGGTCGATCATCGCCAGCGCGCGGTCGACGACCTCGATGTCGAAGCCGTCCTGCGACAGCTCCTCGCGCGAGCGGTCGAGCTCCACGTACGCCTCGAGCACCTTGTCGAGCTTCGGATACGGCGGGAGGGAGTCCTCATCGAGCTGGTCTGCGCGCAGCTCGGCGCTCGGCGCACGGTCGATGATCGAGGTCGGGATCAGCTCGCGTCCCGCGCGCTCGTTCAGCCACTTCGAGAGCCGGAAGACATCCGTCTTGTAGACGTCCTTGATCAGCGCAAAGCCGCCGGCGAGGTCGCCGTAGAGCGTCGAGTACCCGACCGACAGCTCCGACTTGTTGCCCGTCGCGATCACGAGCCAGCCGAACTTGTTCGAGAGCGCCATCAGCAACGTGCCGCGCACGCGCGCCTGAAGGTTTTCCTCGGTCAGATCGCTCTCGCGACCGGTGAACGCCTCGGCGAGCGCCGCGTTGTATGCCTCGACCATCGGCTCGATCGGGATCTCGCGGAAGTCGATGCCGAGCGACTCGGCGAGCTTCTGCGCGTCGCTGCGCGTTGCGTCCGACGAGTAGCGCGACGGCATCGAGACGCCGTGTACGCGGTCCGCGCCGAGCGCTTCGACGCAGAGCGCCGCGGTCAGCGCAGAGTCGATCCCGCCGGAGAGACCGATCACGACGTCACCGAACCCGTTCTTCGTCACGTAATCGCGCAGACCGAGCTCCAACGCGAGCCGCATCTGCTCCAAATCGTCAAGCTGCGGCGCAAGCGCGGTGTGCGCCGGCTCGTTCTGCTCCCGCGGTGGTGCGAATTCGAACTCCGTCGCCGTGACTTCCACCCGTTCGCGCGCCAGCGCGCGGCGGCGCACATCGCGCAGGCGGCGCCCGACCGCAGCGACGGGATCGAGGTCGACGACGAGCAGCTCTTCTTCGAACCCGGCTGCGCGCGCAAGCACCTCGCCCTCGTCGTCGAGGACGACCGAATGGCCGTCGAACACGAGCTCGTCCTGCCCGCCGACCGCGTTGCACATCGCAACGAAGCAGACGTTGTCGGTCGCGCGCACCTTCAGCATCTCTTCGCGCTCGCGATCCTTGCCGACGTGGAACGGCGACGCCGAGATGTTCGCGATCAGCTGTGCGCCTGCGAGCGCGAGGTCGGTTGCGGGTGGGCCCGGCTGCCAGATGTCCTCGCAGATCGTCGGCCCGACGAGCACCTCGCCGAAGCGCAGCAGGAAGTTGTCGTACCCCGGCCCGAAGTAGCGGTCCTCGTCGAAGACACCGTAGTTCGGCAGGTAGCGCTTGCGATAGACGCAGCGGATCTCGCCGTGCGCGAGAACGAAGCACGCGTTGAAGAGGTCGGTGTCTAGGTGCGGCGCGCCGACCATCGCCGTCACGCCGTGCGTCGCCTTCGCGATCCCCTCGACTGCGCGCCGTGCCGCGCGGATGAAGCCGGGACGGAGCAGGAGGTCTTCCGGCGGGTACCCGGTGACCACGAGCTCCGGGAAGAGGACGAGGTCGGCGTTCTCGCCGCGGGCCCGCTCCAGCCATTCGACGACCTTGGCGGCGTTGCCGTCGACGTCGCCGACGACGCTATTGATCTGAGCGAGTGCCAGTCTCATCGGTAGTTTTCGCCTCTCGGTCGAAAACTCTACCACGACGCTCCCGGAGCGCGGCACGGCGCCAGCTGACGTAGAGCACGAGCGCGCTCAGGAACACCGCGAAGCTGAGCCAGCCGATGAACGGCGAGTGCGCCTTGTTTCCGATCACGCTGATCACGGCGGCCACGACGAGCGCGCCGATCAGATAGCGCCGGAGGGCATTCGCACGCATGGTCGGGCCAGTATGGCCGACTCAGGCGAGCTGACCGACCGCGTCGAGGCGCTCGCTCGTCTCCGGGTCGAAGAAGTGGAACCGCGCCGGGTTGACCGCGAGCTGCAGCGCCTGCCCGACCGTGACCGGCGTCCCTTCCTCGAGTGTCGCCGTGAAGAGCGCGCGCCGGTCCGAGGCGAGCAGGACCGTCGAATCGCCTTCGTCCGTCGCGGCGCGCACCGCCTCGGTGTCGACCGGCGGAGCGTCGATGTGGAAGATCGCATGTGTCGCCGAACCGAGCTCCTCGACGATGGCCGGCTCGACGTCGATCGTCGGCAGCCCGGCGTCGGCCGTCTCGGCGAGCGAGAAGTCCTGCGGCCGGATCCCGAGCACGACGTGTCCCGCTCTGATCTCGTTCGTCGGCAACGGGATGCTGAGGCCCGCGAACTGCACGCGTCCGTCGGAGACCTCCGCCTCGACGAGGTTCATCGCGGGTGAGCCGATGAACGCCGCGACATAGAGGTTCGCCGGCCTTCTGTAGAGCGTCTGCGGCGTGTCGACCTGCTGGATCCGGCCGTCGCGCATCACCGCCACCCGCTCGCCGAGTGTCATCGCCTCGACCTGGTCGTGCGTGACGTAGACCGTTGTCACTTTCAGCTCCGCGTGCAGCCGCGCGAGTTGCGCCCGCATGTCAACACGCAGCTTTGCGTCGAGGTTGGAGAGCGGCTCATCCATCAGGAAGGCCGAGGGCTCGCGGACGATCGCGCGCCCCATCGCGACGCGCTGCCGCTGCCCACCCGACAGGGCGGCGGGCCGCCGTTGCAGGAACGGTTCGAGCCCGAGCATCTCGGCGACCTCGCGCACGCGCTGCTTGATCTCGTCCTTCGGCGTGTGCCGCACGCGCAGCCCGTAGGCAAGGTTCTTCTCGACGGTGAGGTGCGGGTAGAGCGCGTAGTTCTGGAAGACCATGGCGATGTCGCGCTCGCGGGGCGAAAGGTTGGTGACGACGCGGTCGCCGATCGTGATCTCGCCGCCGGTGACTTCCTCGAGCCCGGCGATCATCCGCAGGAGCGTCGACTTGCCGCAGCCGGATGGGCCGACGAGAACGAGGAACTCCCCGCTCGCGATCTCGAGGTCGACCTCGTCGACGACGCGCATGCCGCTGGTGAATTCCTTCGTCACCTGTTCCAGGCTGATCTGTGCCACGCGGGCTCGCTCCTTCAGGCTTGACGGCGTGGCCGATCATATGACAATCTGGCGTCGCTGTAAACGTTCTCTCTAATCGTTTTCAGAAAACCTTTGCAGAAGCCTGAACCCGATCCCCCGACGCTCACGACGGTTGCGCGCCTCGCGAACGTGTCGATTGCCTCCGCTTCGCGCGTGATCAACGGGATCAAGACAAATCCCGAGACGCTCGCCCGCGTTTCGGCCGCTGCCGAGGCTGTCGGCTACGTCCCTAACGCGGCTGCGCGCAGCCTCCGCTCCCGGCGGACGGGCCAGATCGCGTTCGCGATGCCTGACGTCGCGAACCCGGTCTACACCGCGATGGTCGGCTCGATCCAGCAGGTGGCGCGCGCGAACGGCAGCCGGCTGATCCTTCACTCGACCGACGGCAGGGTCGGCGACGAGTTGGGGTTCCTCGCCGACCTGAAGCAGCGGTACGTCGACGGCCTCATCCTCTGCTCCCTGGAGTTCACCGACGCGCACGCGGAGGCCATCGCCGACGCCACGGTCCCGGTCGCCGTGATCGGCAATCCGACGAAAGGCGCGAAGGTCGACACGGTCCGTGCGAATTCTCGCGGCGGTGCCGCGGAGGCTGTCCGGCATCTCCACGGCCACGGGAGGCGGCGCATCGCGTTCGTCAACGGTCCCGAGCACACGGCGCCGGGCACCGCGCGCAAGCTCGGCTACTTCGACGCGCTGCGCGCCTGCGGCGTCGAGCGCGATGACGAGTTGATCGAGGTCGCGGACGACTTCATGATCGAGCCGGGGCGCGAGGCCGCCGAGCGCCTGCTCGCCCGCACGACGCCCGATGCGATCTTCTGCGCCAACGACCTGCTTGCACTCGGCGCCCTGAGCGCCCTGCGTGCGGCGGGCCTCGGTGTCCCAAGCGACGTCGCGCTCGTCGGGATGGACAACACGAACCTGTCGCTCGTCACGTCGCCGCAGTTGACGACCGTCGACCTGGGATCGGGCGAGCGCGCCCGGATCGCAGCCGAACTGCTCCTGGCGCGGATCGCGCGGCCGACCCGCCGTGCGCGCAGTGTCGGTGTCGAGCCGCGCCTTGTCGTCCGCGAATCCTGCGGAGCGCACTCTTGACCATGGTCCCCGAGCCGCGGTTAACGAGCGGCGGCCGGAACCGCGCAGGTGTCGACCTCAGGGGACGCGAATCGCTCGTGTTGCTCATCCCGGCGCTGCTGCCGATCCTGCTGCTCAGCGTCGCGCCGCTCGCGCGGGGGATCTACCTCGGCTTTACCGACTCGCGCGCCGGCTTCGGCGTGAAGACGCACTTCACCGGCCTCGACAACTTCCACCGGCTGATTCACGACACCCTCTTCATCAACTCGTTCAAGATCGGCTTGATCTGGGCGGGGGCCGTCACCTTCATCCAGTTCTGCCTTGCCCTTGGCCTCGCGCTGCTGCTCAGCCAGCCGCTCAAGATGCGTTGGCTCGCTCGTTCGCTCGCGCTCGTTCCGTGGGCGATGCCGTCGGTGATCGTCGCGATCATGTGGAAGCTCGTCTTTCAGCCGCAGGCCGGCGTGCTGAACGAGATGCTCTATCGCGCGCATCTGCCGGGGTCGAACATCGACTGGCTGTCCGACTTCAGCTGGGCGCTCCCGGCGGTGATCCTCGTCGGCGTTTGGGCCGGGATGCCGCAGACGACCGTCGCGCTGCTCGCGGGCGTCCAGTCGATCCAGGACGAGCTGCACGAGGCCGCCGCGGTCGACGGCGCAACGACGCTGCAGCGCTTTTGGACGATCACGTTGCCGCAACTTCGGCCGGTGATCATCGCGATCACGACGCTCGACCTGATCTGGAACTTCAACTCGTTCGGGCTCGTCTGGGTGCTCACGCAGGGCGGGCCCGGCCACTCGACCGAGCTGCCGATGCTGTTCGCCTACAACGAGTCGTTCAAGTACGGGGAGTTCGGCTACGCCTCCGCGCTCGGCGACGCGATGGTCGTCGTGATCACCGCCGTCCTCATCTTCTATCTCTGGGGCCGCGTGAAGGAGACGTCGAAGTGATCGTCTCCTCCCGCCCGAAAAGAGCGAAGTCGTTCCAGTACGTGGCGCTGGTGCTCTACATGCTCTTCCTCGCGTTCCCGCTCCTCTGGATGCTGTCGGTCTCGTTCAAGGGCCCGCG
>JAOPYY010000214.1 GCA_025964395.1 Actinomycetes bacterium
GCAGGATGCGAATCATCCCGTTGATCTCGACGAGGTCGGTCGAGACGAGCTCGCCGCCGATCACGACGCCCGGCGTGATCATGCGCGCCCGCCCCCACTCGGTCATCGTCTTGTAGTCGTAGTCGACAACCTCGGGGTCGTCGAAGCAGCCCCAGCAGACGAGGTCGGTCTCACGGAATCCGACCTGCTCGTAACCGGGAAGCGCGTCGTAGAAAAAGTCGTAGAGATCGTCGTGCAGCGTGACCGACCGCTTGCAGTAGTCGATGTACTCCATCAGCCGCACGTAGTAGTCGGTGATCGTCTGATGCGTGATGTGCGCGCTGCAGCCTCCCGGCATGATCGTCGAGGGGTGCGTGTGCCTGCCGCCGAAGAGGCAGTACATCTCCCGTGTGTAGCGGGCCACCTCGAGGGTCTCGAGGTAGAACTCGCCGCTGAACGGGTTGAGCGAGCGCATGATGTCGGCGATCGTCTTGAAGCCGTGCACGTCGCTGTGCGGCGATGCGGTCGTCTCCGCCTTTGCGAGCACCGACGGGTTCGTCTCCTTGACCATCTGCTCGCAGAAGTCCACGTTCGCCATGCAGTCGTTGAAGATCGCGTGGTCGAACATGAAGTCGGCCGACTCGGCGAGATTGAACGCGTAGTCGCCGAGCTTCGGCGGCTTGACGCCGTACGCCATGTTCTGGTTCAGGCACGAACAGGTGCAGTGGTTGTCACCGCAGATGCCGCAGATGCGGCTGGTGATGAAGTGCGCGTCACGCGGGTCGATCCCCTTCATGAAGATGTCGAAGCCGCGGAAGACCATCGAGGTCGAGTAGCACTTCAGGACTTCCTGGTTCGTGAAGTCGATCTCCGTGTGGATCCCGAGGCTCCCGACGATGCGGGTGATCGGGTCCCACGACATCTCCTTGACGACGACCTTGCGCTCCTCGGGAGCACGGACGTCGGTTGCCATCTTGCTCACGCTCCTCTCTGCGCGTAGTGCCGCGGCCTGTAGCCGGTGTCGAGCGTCCGGCTCTTGTGCCGCCAGCCCGGCTCCACGTCGTACTTCTTCTTGATGTTGCGGTGCCGGCCCCAGCGCACGATCGGGCCGATCGAGAAGCGCTCGAGGTCGGCGGCAATCCCACCCCACTTGTCTTCGTCCATGAACGGCATGTACTTGTCCGGGAAGCCCGGCATGGTGCAGGCCATGCAGATGCCGCCCACGTTCGGGCAGCCGCCGATGCCGTTCACCCAGCCGCGCAGTGGGACGTTGCACTTGACGACGGGGCCTTTGCAGCCGAGCTTGACGAGGCAGCGGTAGTCGGCGCCGTACTCGGTCGCGAAGTCGCCCTCCTCCGAGAAGCCGCCGCGGTTGCAGCTCTCGCGCACCGTGCGCTCGAAGAGCCAGCGCGGGCGGCCCGCGTTGTCGAGGTCGATCATCGGCGCCATGCCCCCGAGCTGCAGCACGAGATAGAGCAGGGTCTCCGTCATGTTGTCGGGCTGGGCCGGGCAGCCTGGAATGTTGACGATCGGGATGCCCGCCTTCGACTTCCAGTTCCAGCCGAGGTAGTCGCGCAGGCCCATCGCGCCGGTCGGGTTGTTCCTCATCGCGGGGATGCCGCCGTAGGTGGCGCACGTTCCGACTGCGACGACCGCGGCGGCCTTCGGCGCGAGGCGGTCGATCCACTCGTTCGTCGTGATCGGCTGACCGGTCGACAGATCGAGGCCGAGCCCGCTCCAATGGCCGTCGCCGTTGATCTCCTCGTTCGGGATCGAGCCCTCGAAGACGAGCACGAACGGGTCGAGCTCGCCGCGATCGGCCTGCCACCACGGATCCATGAAGTCGGCGCCGTTCTCGTAGGCGATCACCGCGTTGTGCACGACGACCCGCGGCATGCCCGGGATGATCCCGCGGACGATGTCCTCGAGGCTCGGGTTCGTCGCGGAGGTCATCGCGACGGAGTCACCTTCGCAGGAGAGCCCGCAGGTGATCCACAGGACGTGAGCGGTCACCGCCTCCGTCGCGTGTTGGTTGGGGACGAACTCGACCGCTGACATCGTGCTCCTTTCCGTTCAGCAAATGCGCGGGAGTGGGTCTCCCACGAGCATGTCCATGACCCGCCGGCCGCCGAAGGCGGTCTCGACGAGCACCAGTCCGGGTGGTTCGGTCTTCACCTCGCCGATCTCGACTGCGCCCTCGCAGCCGGGCACCGCGCGCAGAGCGGCGAGTGCGTCGTCTGCAGCCTCGGGCGCAACGAAGGCGACGAGCCGGCCCTCGTTCGCGACGTACATCGGATCGATGCCGAGGATCTCGCACGCGCCAGCCACGGCCGGGTGCACGGGCACCGCAGCCTCGCGCACGACGATCGCGACGCCCGACGCGCGCGCGAGCTCGTTCAGGACGGAGGCGACGCCGCCGCGTGTCGCATCTCGGATGCAGCGCAGCGACGCCCCGGCTGCCTCGAGCAGCGCGTCGACCGCCGGCCAGAGCGGCTGCGTGTCCGACTGGATCTCGGCGGCGAGCTCGAACTCTCCGCGCGCGAGCATGATCGCCGTGCCGTGCTCGCCGATCGCGCCGGACACGAGGATGTGGTCGCCGGGCCGCAGCGCGGCGGGCGAGAGCTGGGCGCGCGGGTCGAACCGGCCGAGCCCGGTCGTGCAGATGTACATCGAGTCGCAGCGGCCCCGCTCGACGACCTTCGTGTCGCCCGCGACGACGTGCACGTCTGCGGCTGCCGCGGCGCGCGCGATCGCTTCGACCTCCGCACGCAACTCGTCGGCGCCGAGCCCCTCCTCGAGCACGAGCGAGAGCGTGAGCGCGAGCGGCTGCGCACCGGAGACCGCGAGGTCGTTGACCGTGCCGTTGACCGCCAGCTCGCCGATCGAGCCGCCGGGAAAGCGGATCGGCTTGACGACGAAGCTGTCCGTCGTCAGGGCGAGGTTTTCCACGGCGCCGGCATCCGCGAGTTCCGTCATCCCGAACGCGGGCGCCAGCAATCCTTCGACGAGCGCCTGCGTGGCTTTCCCGCCGGCGCCGTGCGCCATCGTCACGCGCTCGTCGCGGAAGCGCAGAGGCTTCGAGCGCACGCGTTCGATCATCGCCAGCGCGTGCTCTTCGGTGTTCACACGACCTCCCGCTCGCGCGCGAAACGCCCAGTGATCACACGACCTCCCGCTCGCGCGCGAAACGCCCAGGGTTGAGGTATTCCGTGTAATAGGCCGCGCACGCGCCCTCTGACGAGACCATGCAGGTGCCGACCGGCCGCTCCGGCGTGCACGCAGTTCCGAAGACCTTGCACTCCCACGGGCGGGATCAGGCGCTCTTTCGAGATCACACGACCTCCCGCTCGCGCGCGAAACGCCCGAAGTTGTAATAGGCCGCGCACGCGCCCTCTGATGAGACCATGCAGGTGCCGATCGGCCGCTCCGGTGTGCACGCGGTCCCGAAGACCTTGCACTCCCACGGGCGGATGACGCCCTTCAGCACCTCGCCGCACTGGCACGCCTTCGGGTCCGCGACGCGGATGCCGGGAACGGTGAAGCGAAGCTCCGCGTCGTAGTCCGCGTATGCACCGCTGAGCTTGAGGCCACTGTGCGAGATGAAGCCGAGCCCGCGCCATTCGAAGTGCGGCCGCAGCTCGAAGACCTCCTCGAGCACGCGCAAAGCCTGGGTGTTCCCGTCGTAGGGGACGACGCGCTTGTACTGGTTCTCGACCTCACACCGTCCCTCGGCGAGCTGGCGCAGGATCATGTGGACCGACTGCAGCAGGTCGAGCGGCTCGAAGCCCGAGATGACGATCGGTTTGTCGTAGTCGGCCGGAATGAACTCGAACGGACGAGCCCCGACGACCGTCGACACGTGCCCGGGCCCGATGAAGCCGTCGAGGCGCAGGTCGGGAGATTCGAGCAATGCGCGCAACGGCGGGACGATTGTGACGTGGTTGCAGAAGCACGTGAAGTTGCGGATGCCCTCGGCCTTCGCGCGCATCAGCGTCAGCGCGGTGGAGGGCGCCGTCGTCTCGAAACCGACGGCGAAGAAGACGACCTCCCGCTCTGGGTTCTCGCGGGCGATCCTCAGCGCGTCGAGCGGCGAGTAGACCATGCGCACGTCGGCGCCTTCGGCCTTCGCCTCGAGGAGCGTGCCGCGGCTCCCGGGCACGCGCATCATGTCGCCGAACACCGTGAAGATGACGCCGTCCTCGTGCGCAACGGCGATCCCGTCGTCGACGCGCCCCATCGGAATCACGCAGACCGGGCAGCCGGGGCCGTGCACAAGCTCCACGTTCTCCGGGAGCAGGTCGTCGACGCCGTACTTGTAGATCGTGTGCGTGTGTCCGCCGCAGACCTCCATCAGCTTGTAGTGGCGTCCCGGTTCGACGGTCGCAACGATCTCGGCTGCGAGCGCCTGGCCCAGGTCCGCATCGCGGAACTCGTCGACGAACTTCACAGGCGCACCAGCGCAACACCGGCGTGCACGAGGAGCTCATCGCCGGCGGCGACCTCGCCGACAAGCTCGGTCATCACTTCGATGCCGTCGCAGAGTGCAAGGCCATCGATGACCGCCGTGACGCGCATCGGGACACCCTCATCACTGCACGTAATGCAGTGGTTCTCGTCCGCGCAACTGTTCTGTACGGCTCCGTCAAGCCTACGCCTCATTGGATCGCACTCGCCTTCAGATCCTCGAGCTCCTGCTCGAACGCCTCGCCCATCCGCCGCAGCAGACCGAGCGTTGCGAGGGCCTCTTCTTCGTCGACCTTCGAGAGCGCGAACCCGACGTGGATCAGCACCCAGTCGCCCGGCCCCGCGCCGTCGAGGAGGCCGATGTTGACGGTCCGCAGCACTCCAGCGACGTCGACCCGAGCGAGATGGTTCGCCTCGTCGACCAACTCGACCACCTGCCCTGGCACGGCAAGGCACATGCGGGGGAGTCTCTCGACGGCGCCGTCAAGGCCGCCTCAAACTTCGTCAACGTTTCTTGACGGTTTACGCAGCGACGAGCTTGTAGCCCATACCGCGCACGGTGAGGATGCGCTCCGGGCTGCTCGGATCTCGCTCGATCTTGTGGCGCAGGTTCGAGACGTGAACATCGCAGAGGTGCGCATCCGCCTCGTGGCTCGAGTCCCAGAGCCGATGCAGGATCTCGCGCCGCGTGATCACCCGCCCCGGATCTTCCGTCAGCAGCGCAAGGAGCTTGAACTGCGACACGGTCAGGTGGACCGCCCGATCGTCAACGACGACCTGACGGAGCCCGAGGTCGACGTGTACGCCGCCGATCTCACGCACGGGGCCGCGATGCGCAGCCCGTTCGTAGTCGCAGCGGCGAAGCAGAGCGCGCACGCGGCTGACGAGCTCCGCGAGCGAACAGGGGAGCGTGATGCAGTCGTCGGCTCCCAGCTCAAGCGCGAGCACGCGATCGACATCGCTGTCGCGAGCGGTCAGCGCGATCACCGGCACGGTGCTGAGCGCGCGCAACTGGCGCAGGACGTCCATGCCGGAGAGCTTGCGGAGGTCGAGATCGAGCAGTACGACGTCGACTGGGCCTCTCACCGCCGCGGCAAGAGCCGCCTCGCCGTCCCGTGCGTCCTCGACCTCGAAGCACTCGCGGCGAAGCACGCTCGCGATCGTCTCCCGCAACTCGGGCGATGAGTCCGCCAGGAGCACGCGTGCGCTCATCACCAGCGGAGTATCCGGAACCGGGCATGGGAAACCCTCGTGGGAGAATGGAGCTGATGCCGACAAGCGAGCGGCGCCGTTTCCGCGTGGCGGGCGTCGTCCAGGGCGTGGGGTTCCGGCCGTTCGTTTTCGGCCTCGCACAGCGCCACGGGCTGGACGGTTTCGTCCTCAACGATGGCCAGGGCGTGCTGATCGAAGCGGAAGGGCCGGCCGAGGTGCTCGATGCCTTCACGCGCGCGCTGCACGACGACGCCCCCACGCTCGCAAGGGTCGATTCGGTGCGCTTCGAGCCTGTCCTGCCCCTCCGCCGAGCAGGCTTCACGATCGAGGCGAGCCTGCTGACGGGCCGCAGCGCGCTGATCCCACCCGACGTCGCCACGTGTGACGACTGCGTGCGCGAGCTCTTCGACCCGAACGATCGCCGCTACCGCTACCCGTTCGTCAACTGCACGCAGTGCGGTCCGCGCTTCACGATCGTGCGATCGGTGCCGTACGACCGGCCGAACACCACCATGGCCGAGTTTCCGCTCTGCGCCGACTGTCGCCGGGAGTATGAGGATCCGAGCGACCGCCGCTTCCACGCGGAGCCCGTCTGCTGCCCGGTCTGCGGGCCGCGGCTCTCACTGCCGCTCGCGCAGGCTGTCGAGCTGCTGCAGGGCGGCGCGATCGTCGCCGTGAAAGGGCTCGGGGGCTGGCACCTTGCGTGTGACGCAGCGAACGAAGGCGCGGTCGCGACATTGCGGGCGCGCAAGCACCGCGAAGACAAGCCGTTCGCGCTGATGACCACGCAACCCGAACTGCTTGCGCACGTCGCGGCGGACGAGGCGGCGCTGCTCGAGTCGCGCCGGCGCCCGATCGTCCTGCTCCGGCGCTCTGACGACGCCCCGGTTGCCACGTCGGTCGCGCCGGGGAGCCCGTGGCTTGGGGTAATGCTCCCGTACACGCCGCTCCACCACCTGCTGCTGGCGGACGTCGGTTCGGCGCTCGTGATGACGAGCGGGAACCGCTCCGACGAGCCGATCGCGTACGAGGACGACGAGGCCCGGGAGCGGCTCGAGGGAATCGCCGACGCGTTCCTCGGCCATGACCGGCCGATCCACCGCCGCTGCGAAGACTCGCTGCTCCGCGCGGCGTTCCCGATCCGCCGCTCCCGTGGGTTCGCGCCCGAGGCCGTGCCGCTGCCGGTCGATATCGGGCGGCCGATCCTCGCAGTCGGTGCGGAGCTGAAGAGCACGTTCTGCCTCGCACGTGGGCGCGACGGGTTTCTCTCGCCGCACCTCGGCGATCTCGACTCCGACCTCGCCTATCGCGCATTCGCCACGGACATCGACCTCTACCTGGCGATGCTCGGCGTGGAAGCAGAGATGATCGCGCACGACCTCCACCCCGAGTACCTCTCGACGAAGTGGGCGTTCGAGCAGGACGCCGAGCTCGTCGGCGTACAGCACCACCATGCGCACGCGGCCGCGTGCCTCGCCGAACACGGCGAGACCGGGCCGGCGCTCGCGCTCGTCGTCGACGGGACCGGGCTCGGCACCGACGGAACGCTTTGGGGCGGTGAGCTGCTCCGCTGCGACCTCGCCGCCTTCGAGCGCGTGTCCCACCTGACGCCGGTCCCGCTCCCCGGCGGGGAAGCGGCGATTCGCGAGCCGTGGCGGATGGCGGCGATGTACCTGGAGCTGGCCGGACGGCCCGTGCCGTTCGAACAGTGGCCGGTCGTTCGGGAGAGCCTGCAGGTCAACGCGCCCCTTTCCTCGGGCATGGGCCGGCTCTTCGACGCGGCGTCGGCACTCCTCGGCGTCCGCGAGCACGTGACCTTCGAAGGGCAGGCGGCGATGGAGCTCGAGCTGCTCGCAGCCGCGACC
>JAOPYY010000245.1 GCA_025964395.1 Actinomycetes bacterium
GCTCGAGACGATGGGCGAGACCGGCGAGAACGTCGCCGATCGCTGGTCGGTGTCGCGCGAGGAGCAGGATGCATTCGCGCTCCGCTCACAGCAGCGCTGGGCTGCCGCGGCCGACGCAGGGCGCTTCGACGACGAGCTCATCCCCGTCGGCGACGTGACGCGCGACGAGCACCCGCGCCCCGACACCTCGGCGGAGAAGCTCGCGTCGCTCAAGCCCGCGTTCCGTGCAGGCGGTTCCGTGACCGCGGGCAACTCTTCCGGGCTGAACGACGGCGCCGCGGCGGTCGTGATCGCCTCCGAGGAGAAGGCCCGTGAGCTCGGCATCGAGCCGCTCGGGACGTTCGTCGGCTCGGCGGTCGCGGGCGTCGACCCGCGGGTGATGGGGATCGGCCCCGTGCCGGCGGTGCGCAAGCTGCTCGAGCGCACCGGCGTGGCCCTCGACGACCTCGACCTCGTCGAGCTGAACGAGGCATTCGCGTCGCAGTCGCTTGCCGTCGTGCGCGAGCTCGGGCTCGACGAGGAGAAGGTCAACGTGAACGGCGGCGCAATCGCGATCGGGCACCCACTCGGGATGAGCGGCGCGCGCCTCACGGTGACGCTGCTACACGAGCTGCGGCGAAGAGGCGGGCGCTACGGTGTCGCGACGATGTGCGTCGGCGTTGGCCAGGGCCAGGCGGCCCTCTTCGAGGTATGACGCACGCCGAGCGTTACTTGGAGTTGGGGCTGCGCCTTGGCAAGCACGTCGACGGTCTCGTCGACGCGTACTACGGGCCGCCCGAGCTGCAGGAACAGGTCGACGCGGAGGAGCTGATCCCGGCCGAGCAGCTCGCCGCCGACGCGTACACGCTGCGCGACGAACTGCCTGACGGCTGGCTGCGCGACCAGGTGCACGGTTGCGCGACGTACGCGCGTGTCCTGGCGGGTGACGGCATCTCGTACTCCGACGAGGTCGAGGGCTGCTACGGCGTGCGTCCGGTCAAGGTCTCCGAGGACGTCTACGCTGCCGCGCACGCCGAGCTCGACGAGCTGTATCCGGGCACGGGATCGCTGCGCGAGCGCCGCGATGCCTGGCGCGACGTCCACCTCATTCCGGGCGACCTGGCTGTGCGTGTGCTGGACGATCTCCTGCCCCTCTTGCGTGCGCGCACCGAGGCGGTCCTGCTCGACCTGCCGGCGGGCGAGGGCGTGACGCTCGAGTCCGTCAACGACGAGCCGTGGTGGGCATTCAACTACTACCTCGGCAACCTTCAAAGCCGCGTCGTGCTGAACATCGAAGTGCCGACGACAGGCCCCGAACTGATTCACCTCGCGGGCCACGAGGTGTTCCCCGGCCATCACACCGAGCATGCGGTCAAGGAGCAGGTGTTGATCCGCGGCCAGGGGAAGATCGAGGAGGGGATCCAGCTGGTGCCGACGCCGCAGGTCGTGCTCAGTGAGGGCATCGCCGAGACCGGCGCCGAGCTGGTTCTCGACGACGCTGCCAAGCAAGAGGCATACGCGATCATCCGCCGCCACGGTGGGACGCTGGTCGACCCACAGCTCTCGGAGCGGATCTCCAAGGTGTCCGAGCCGTTGCGCACTGTCGCGGTCAACGCCGCGCTGATGATTCACGAGGAAGGTGCGTCGGTCGAGGAGGCGGAAGCCTACGTCGAGAAGTGGAACCTCGTGCCTCGCGAGCGGGCCCAGCACAGCGTCAGCTTCGTGACCGATCCGACGTGGCGCGCTTACGTGGTCACGTACTCCGCCGGACGCGACCTGTGCCGCGCGTACGTCGACGGCGATCCCGCTCGCTTCCGCAAGCTCCTGACCGAGCACGTGCGCATCGGCGACCTCCTGGCCGGCTCGTAAGGCAACTCCGCTCTTAAAACAACTCCGCGCGCTAGGGTCCAGGCATGGCTGTCGCGATGACCGAGCACGGGCTGTTCATCAACGGTGAGAGCGTCGAGCCTGCCTCCGGCGAGTTGCGCGACGTGCCGGAGCCCGCGACCGGTGAGGTGCTTGCCCGCGCCGCGATGGGCGGCGAGGCAGACATCGATCGCGCGGTCGAAGCTGCGCGCGCCGCGCTCGACGGCGCCTGGGGCAAGACGCCGGGCACCGAGCGCTCCCGGCTGCTACACGCGTTGGCCGACGCGATCACGGCGAACCGCAAGGAGCTCGCCGAGCTCGAGTCGCGCAACGTCGGCAAGGCGATCTCCTCGGTCAAGGCCGAGGTCGCGGGCGCGACGGAAAACTTCCGCTATTACGCCTCGGCGATCGCGACGATCGCGGGCCGCTCGAATCCGATCGGCAACTCGCTGCTGTTCTACTCGCAGAAGGAGCCGGTCGGCGTCGCAGGTCAGATCGTCCCGTGGAACTACCCGCTGCTGATGGCGACCTGGAAGCTCGCGCCTGCGCTCGCCGCGGGCTGCGCCGTCGTGCTGAAGCCGGATCCGCAGACACCGCTCTCCGTCCTGCGCATCGCCGAGCTCGCTGCCGAGGTCGGCTTCCCGCCGGGCGTGATCAACATCGTCCCGGGCGACGGTCCGACGACGGGCGCGTACCTCGTCAAGCACCCCGGCGTCGACAAGGTTGCGTTCACCGGCTCGACGAAGACGGGTGGCGAGGTGATGCGGCTCTGCTCCGACCCGATCAAGCGGCTGACGCTCGAGCTCGGGGGCAAGAGCCCGAACCTCCTCTTCGCCGACGCGAATCTCGCCGACGCGATCCCCGCCAGCGTGTGGGCGATCTTTGCGTCCGCGGGCCAGTCGTGCGAGGCGCGCTCGCGGCTGCTCGTCGAGAAGTCGCTGTACGACGACGTTGTCGCGCAGGTGACCGAGTTGTCAAAGCAGGTGAAGGTTGGTGACCCGCTCGACGCGGAGACGCAGATGGGCTCGCTCATCTCGCCGTCGCACCGCGCGAAGGTCCACGGCTTCGTCGATGGTGCGCGTGCCGAAGGCGCGGAGATCACGACGGGCGGCGCAATCGGCGACGGACCGGGCGCGTTCTATCCGCCGACGGTGATCGCGAACGCCGGCAACCAGATGGTCGCCGCGCAGGAGGAGATCTTCGGCCCGGTCGTCACGGTGATCCCGTTCGAGGACGAAGCCGACGCGATCCGCATCGCGAACGACGTGAAGTACGGGCTGATGGCGACGGTGTGGACGGGCGATCCCGCGAGGGGTCACCGGATCGCGTCGAAGATCAAGTCCGGGACGGTCGGGATCAACATGCCGTACACCGCGTTCCCCGGCATTCCGTTCGGCGGCTACAAGCAGTCGGGCTTCGGCCGCGAGCTCGCGCTCGAGACGCTGGACCTCTACCTCGAGACGAAGTCGGTCGTCACGTACACCGGCTCTCGCCCGACCAACCCGTTCGGCCTCTGAGCTACCTCGAACCGGGCCACGTCTCGAGCGGACACGTCCAGGGACTGTCCCTAGCCATGTCCGAATGAGCCATGGCACCTATCGCTGGGCCGTGCTCGCGGCGGGCACGTTCGCGCAGACGACGTACTCCGCGATCTGGTTCGGCATCGCCGTGATGGCGCCGGCGCTCCGGGACCGCGACCACCTCTCGCTCGCGCAGACGGGACTGCTGCTCTCGAGCTCCCTCGTCGGCTCGCTCCTGAGCCTGCTCCTCTGGGGGATCGCGACCGATCGCGTCGGCGAGCGCATCGTGCTGGTGACCGGGCTGACGTTGTGCGGTGGTGCGCTCATCGCCGCGGGATTCACCCACGGCTTCTGGCCGCTGGCAGGCCTCGTCGCCTTCGCGGGCATGACGGGAGCGAGCGTGCAGTCTGCGAGCGGTCGCGCCGTCCTGCACTGGTTCCCGGTCCGGCAGCGAGGACTCGCCCTTGCCATTCGGCAGACCGCGATCCCGCTCAGCGGGTTCTTGACCGCCCTCGTGCTGCCGCACGTGGGCGGGATCCGCAACGGCTTCGTGCTCATGGGCGCTGCGTGCCTCGCCGGCTCGGCGGTCGGCGGCATCGTCCTGCGTGAGGGGCCGGAGCACGACCGCGTCGCCGGCGGGCCGTTGGGCCTTTCGCCGATCCGCGACAAGCGCATCTGGCAGCTGTCGATCGGCAGCTCGCTGCTGCTCGCGCCGCAGCTGTGTGTCGCCGGCTTCGCCGTGCTCTACCTGCACGACAGGCGAGGCATGTCGCCGGGCGGCGCCGGCGCGGTGCTCGCCGTCATGCAGGCGCTCGCGATCGCGGGCCGGATCAGCGCAGGCAGGTGGTCGGATGTCCGCTCCAGCCGTCTGAGGCCGCTGCGCGCGATCGCGCTCACTGTCGGCGGCCTCGTCGCGCTGACCACAGTGCTTCTGGACGCGCCGTTACCGGTGCTCATCCCCGTGCTCGTCGTCACGGGCGCGTTGTCGATGAGCTGGAACAGCCTGTCGTTCGCCGCTGCGATCGAGCTCGCCGGACGCGGTCGCAGCGGATCGGCGATCGGGTTGCAGCAGACGGTGCTCAATGTGCCGTCGACGACCTATCCCGGTCTCTTCGGGGCGCTCGTCGCCGCCACTTCCTGGCACGTCGGGTTCGCCGCCGTCGCGCTCTTCCCGCTCGTCGGGTGGCGCGTGCTGCGAGCATTGCCAGGATGAGGGTCCTCAAGCGCCTCGACGAGATCTACGCGATCGCGCAGTATCGCGCCGGCTACTCGCCCGAGGAGGACGCCGCCCACGAGCTCGCCGCCGGTTGGATGCGCGACGCGGGCCTCGAGGTGTCGCGCGACGCGGCCGGGAACCTCTTCGGCACGCGCGGCGACGCGCGCGTGTGGGTGGGCTCGCACCTCGACAGCGTCCCGACCGGCGGCAAGTTCGACGGCGCGCTCGGCGTCGTCGCGGCGATCGAAGCCGCGTCGCGGCTGCCGGACGCGCCGCTCGCCGTCGTCGCGTTCCGCGCCGAGGAGGCGGGCCCAATGGGCAGCAAGAAGATCGAGTCGTTGCCCGAGGCGTATCTCGAGCTGCACATCGAACAAGGCCCCGTGCTCGCGAATCTGGGTGAGCCGCTCGGTGTCGTAACCGCGATCGCCGGCCACGCGCGCGGCCAGAAGGTGTTCGAGGGTCGCGCCGACCACGCAGGAACGACGCCGATGGATGCGCGCGCAGACGCGCTCGTCGAGGCGGCGCAGTTCATCCTCCACGTGCGCAAGTGCGCCCGCGAAGGCACCGTGGCGACCGTCGGCGCGATCTACGCGGAGCCGAACGCGACGAACGTCGTGCCGGCGCAGGTCACGGTGTCCGTCGACGCGCGCTCGGCAGACGCGAAGCTCCTCGACGCACTGATCACGGAGATCGGCTTCGACGTGCAGTGGAAGTCGGACCCGGTCCCGATGGGCGACGCGTTCGCATCCGTGCTGCCGGATGCGCCGAGGCTCGTGTCGGGCGCGGGGCACGACGCGATGTTCGTGCCGAACAGCTCGATGCTCTTCGTGCGCAGCCTGAACGGCGGCGTCTCGCACCATCCGGACGAGCTCTCGAGCGCGGAGGACATCGCGCTTGCCGTTGATGCGCTCACGGCGGCACTCGCTAGGCTCGCGTCGTGAGCGACCGCACAGGCGTAGGCTCGATGGAGCCGCAAAGAGAAGTCATGTCGTGGGACGACCTTGGGACAGGCGCGCGAGACCTCGCGCGCGCTGTCGCCGGCGACGGTTACCGGCCGGACATGATCCTCGGCATCGCTCGCGGCGGGCTGCTCGTCGCGGGTGCGCTCGGCTACGCGCTGGGCGTGAAGAACACGTTCACGATGAACGTCGAGTTCTACACCGGCGTCGACGAGCGGCTCGACATCCCGATGATCCTGCCACCGGTCCCCGACCTGGTCGACTTCGCCGATTTCAAGGTGCTGATCGCCGACGACGTCGCCGATACCGGCGCCACGCTCGAGCTGGTAAAGGAGTTCTGCGCCGGCAAGGTCGCGGAGGTCCGTGCGGCGGTGCTCTACGAGAAACCACGCTCGACCGTCCGATGCGAGTACGTCTGGCGGCGCACCGACCGCTGGATCACCTTCCCCTGGAGCGCGGAAGACCCCGTCTTGCAGGGCATTCCCAGCGAGGCCTAGAACCCCGCCGGAGGGTCGGCTAGATTCGTTCCACCCCCCGCAACACTGCTTCAAGGAGAGGAACACATTGACCAAGACGAAGCTCGCGCTCGCCGCGATTCTTGTCGTGATCGCGGCTGCGGCCGTAGCACTTGCCGTCAGCACCGCCCCCGGCTCGGCGAAGTCGAATGCCGCCTTCAAGGCGGCCTGGATCTACGTCGGCCCGCACAACGACGGCGGCTGGTCACAGGCCCACGACCAGGGCCGTCTCGCGGTTCAGAAGGCGCTCGGGTCGAAGGTCGTGACGACCTACAAGGAGAATGTCCCCGAGGGCCCGCAGGTGACTCAGGTGATCGAGAGCCTGATCCGCGACGGCAACAAGATCATCTTCGCGACCTCGTTCGGCTACCAGCCGGCGATGGTGGCGGAGGCGAAGAAGCACCCCGACGTCAAGTTCGAGATGGCGACCGGCTACCTCACGTCCAAGAACATGGCGGTCTACTACGGCGCCGGTGAGGATGCGATCTACCTGTCGGGCATCGCGGCAGGCGCGGCGACGAAGTCCGGCACGGTCGGCTACGTCGTCCCGTTCGCGATCCCGGAAGTGATCCGGCACACCAACGCGTTCACGCTCGGCGTGCAGAAGGCTCATCCCGGCGCGAAGGTGAAGATCATCTGGACGAACTCCTGGTTCTCACCGGACAAGGAGAAGAAGGCGGCTGAGAGCCTGCACTCCGCCGGTGCCGACGTGATCGGTCAGAACGTCGACAGCCCGGCAGCCGGCCAGTTCGCCGAGTCGGCAGGCGTGCCGTGGGTCGGCTACGACTCGAACGCGAAGAAGTTCGCGCCGAAGTCGTGGCTCACGGCGGCGGTCTACAACTGGGGCCCGTACTACACGAAGCGGGTCACCGAGGCGATGAACGGCACCTGGAAGACGGGCAGCTACTACGGCGCGATCAAGGACGGGTTCACGCTGCTCGCGCCGTACGGCCCGGGTGTCTCCGCAGCAACGAAGAAGCTGATCGCGAGCGAGAAGGCGAAGATCGTCAGCGGCACGTGGAACGAGTTCAGCGGCCCGATCTACGACCAGAAGGGCAAGCTGCGCATCAAGGCAGGGAGTCGCGCGTCGCTCGCCGACCTCATGTCGATGGACTACCTGGTGAAGGGCGTCGTCGGGAGCCCGAAGGGCTAACGCCTCACGGGGCGGGCGAGACGGTCGGTCTCGCCCGCCCTCAATTTCTATGCCAGCCGCCGTCGCACTCCGAGGGATCACCAAACGGTTCCCGGGCGTCGTGGCGAACGACAACGTTCACTTCGAGGCGGTCGAGGGCGAGGTGCACGCGCTGCTCGGCGAGAACGGCGCGGGCAAGTCGACGCTGTCGAACATCCTCACCGGGCTCTACCGGCCCGACGAGGGCGAGATCCTGCTCAAGGACGCGCCGGTGTCGTTCCATTCGCCCCGCGACGCGCTCGACGCTGGGATCTGCATGGTGCACCAGCACTTCCGGCTGGTCCCGCCGTTCACCGTCGCGGAGAACGTGATCCTCGGCGACCACCGCGGT
>JAOPYY010000248.1 GCA_025964395.1 Actinomycetes bacterium
CGCGTGATGCTCCAGCACCTCGCCCACGAGGACGTGGAGATGGTCAGCGTGCTGGGCGAAGTCGCAGCGCGACTAGGCTAGAGAGCATGCGCCTGTTCCTCGTGCGCCATGCCGAGGCAGCGCCCGGCGAGCCCGACGAGCTGCGCCCGCTGACCGTGGCGGGACGCGCGGTCGCTCGGGACCTCGGCGAGCGCCTCGCCCCCGAGCATCCGGACGCCGTCCTTTCGAGCCCGCTGCTGCGCGCCCGCGAGACCGCGGAGCAGATCGCGCGCGCCGCCGGCCTGGCGCCGGAGGCCGACGAGCGGCTCGCGCCGGGCGCGACCGCCGAGGACCTCAAAGCGGCGATCGCCGGTCGCGGCGACACCGTCGTCGCTGTCGGTCACCAGCCGGATTGCAGCGCAATGCTCCTCGTGCTCAGCGGCCGCGAGCTCGACTTCGCGCCGGGCGCAGTGCACGAGGTCCAGCTGTGACCGCTGTCGCGGTGCAGGGCCTGCGCAAGGCCTACGGCGCGCTGGAAGCCGTCCGCGGGATCGACTTCACGATCGAGGCGGGCGAGGTGTTCGGCCTGCTCGGCCCGAACGGCGCGGGCAAGACGACGACCGTCGAGATTCTCGAGGGCTACCGCGCGCGCGACGCCGGCACGGTCGAGGTGCTCGGCACCGATCCGCAGAAGGCCGGCTCGGCGTGGCGCGAGCAGATCGGCGTGATGCTCCAATCCTCCTCGCTCTACCCCAACCTCACCGTGCAAGAGAGCCTGCGCGTCTTCGCCGGCTACTACTCCCGTCCGCGCGACCCCGACGAGGTCGTCGAGCTCGTCGGGCTGACGGAGAAGCGAGACGTTCGCGTGCGCAGGCTTTCGGGCGGGCAGCAGCGGCGGCTCGACCTCGGCATCGCGCTCGTCGGCGACCCGGAGCTGATCTTCCTCGACGAGCCGACCACCGGCTTCGACCCCGGCGCCCGCCGCGCGGCCTGGGAGACGATCCGCGGCCTGCGCGGCCTCGGCAAGACGGTGCTGCTGACGACGCACTACCTCGACGAGGCCGAGCAGCTCGCCGACCGCGTCGCCGTCCTGCGCGACGGTGTGATCGTCCGCGAAGGGCGGCCGTCCGACCTGACCGGAGGCGCCGTCGAGACCGAGATCCACTATCGCCGCGGCGGCGAAGACATCGTCGAGCGCACGAACGACCCAACGCGCCGCCTGCACGAGCTGACCGCGGAAGCACTCGCGCGCGGCGAGGAGCTCGAAGGGCTCGAGGTCCGCCGCCCGACGCTCGAGGACATCTACCTGGAGCTGACCGCCGAATGAGGTTGTTCCTGCACGAAGTGCGTACGGAGCAACTGCTCTTCTGGCGCAACCGCGAAGCGGCGTTCTTCACGTTCTTCCTGCCGATCATCTTCTTCCTGGTCTTCGGCTCGATCTACGGCAACAGCACGATCACGAAGGAGAACATCCGCGCGGCGCCGTTCCTCGAGGCGGGGATGATCGGCTACGGCGTGGCGTCGACGGCGTTCGCCGGGCTCGCGATCACGATGGTGATCCGGCGCGAGAGCGGCGTGCTCAAGCGCATCCGCGCGACACCCCTGCCGCCTGCGACGTACCTGCTCGCCGTGCTCGTCTCGACGTTCATCGTCTTCCTGATCGAAGCCACGCTGATCATCGCGATCGGCCGGCTGCTCTTCTCCGTCGCCCTCCCCGGCGTCCCGTTCTCGCTGCTCATCGCGCTCGCGATCGGCGCGGTCGCGTTCGCGGCGATGGGGCTCGGCCTCACCGGCTACGTGCGCTCGGCCGAGGGCTCGTCGGCGGTCGTGAACTTCGTCTACCTGCCGATGGCGATCATCTCCGGAACGTTCTTCACGCCCAAGGAGTACCCCTCGTTCCTGCGCGCGATCGCCGACGTCCTGCCGCTCACCTACTTCACGAAGGTGATGCGCGAACTGATGGTGCAACACCACCACATCTGGTCGGTCGCCGGTTCGCTCGCGATCGTCGTGCTCTGGGGCGTAATCGGCCTGGTTGCGGCGATCCGCGGGTTCCGCTGGCAGCCCCGGGAAGGTTGAGCGCACCCATCCGAGGCACTCGTGCGTTGAACCCATGATGGAACCTTCCATGGCATTTGCCGTCCACCATCACGACGCTCCCGCAATCGAGGTGCGCATCAACTTCGGCATCTTCGCCGGACGCGACGCGACCGCTGCGGAGATCGACCGGCTCGCCGGGTGGCTGCTCGACGAGGTCGGCGAGGTCTCGATCATCTCCGAGGAGCGCCACGAGATCGACGCGAACGTCGAGGCGTCGGTGCACCAGGTGCGAATCGAGCTGGCCGCCGACGGCGTGCCGGGCGATCCGGCCGAGCGGGCCGCGATCGAGGCGCGGATCGTCGAGCGTGCCCAGCACTGGGCGCATCTCTGCGTGGCCGAGCGCCACGTCGAGATCGCCGACAGCCTGTAAGGATCTAGAGCGCCCGCTCGACGGCGTCGAGCGTCAGCTCTGCCTGTCGCTCCGCCACGCCTTCAAGCCCCCGCGAGAGCAGCCCCGAGAGCTTGATCTCGCTGCGCCAGTGCATGAGCGTTCCCTCACCGTCGGCCGACAGGTCGAAGGTCGAGGTCACGTCGGCACCACCGCCGTGTGCGTGCAGCGCGGCGTGCTCCGGCGGCCGGCGATCGAGCACCTCGAAGCGGATCGTCAAGCTCGGCGCAAACGGCAGGGGCGGCTTTACCTTCGCGTGCCAGTGATCCGCGTCGATCACCGAGTGGCTGCGCACCGCGGGCATCGCGGACGCCACGACGTCGGGATCGGTCAGCAGCGCGAACACGCGCTCCGGCGGTGCTGCGAACCGGCGCTCTCCGGCGACCACGCCCATCGAGGGCCATACGCTAACGGGTCAGCGTGACCTTGGACAGGCCAAGCGGCGCGTCGAGGTCGATGCCGCGCAGCTGCGCAAGCCGCAGCGCCGCGAGCTGGCCCGGCACGACCGCGACGAGCGGGCTGAGCCATTCGGGCACGCCGGGTAGGAGCGGGAGGCCGATCTCCCCCCGGGCGAGCAGCCGGGCGTCGTCCGAGATCACGACGGTGCGCGCGCCGCGCGCCGCGACCGCGTCCACCGCATCGGCCATCGCGCCCAGGGCAGGCCCCGAGGGAGCGACGGCGACGACGGGCCAGCCTTCCCCGATCGCCGCGACCGGGCCGTGCATCAGGTCGGCGGCCGACCACGATTCGAAAAGCAGCCCGGAGCACTCCCGGATCTTCAGCGCGGTCTCGAAGGCCGTGCAGTAGTTGATGCCGCGCGAGATCACCGTGCCGCCGTCTACATCACCCAGGCGGTCGACCTCGTTCAGGTGCTGCCACGAGTGCTCGAGCTGCGCCGCGAGCTGTTCCGGCAGGCGCTGCAGCTCGCCGAGCGCCCGTGCGTCGTCCGTGCTCGTCGCGAAGAGCAGCGCCACCGCACCGAGCGAGTTGACGTACGTCTTGGTCGCTGCGACCGCCTGCTCCTTGCCCGCTTCGAGCTTCAGCACGCCGTCCGCCGCGAGTCCGAGCGGCGACGCCGGCGTGTTCGTCAGCGCGATCGTCGGCCGGCCCTGGCGGCGTGCCTCGGCGACGACCTCGACCACGTCCGGCGACTTCCCCGACTGCGAGATGCCGATCACGAGCGCGCCGTCGAGCCGCGGCGGCTGCTCGTACAGCGTGAAGAGGGACGGCGTCGCGAAGGCGACGGGCACCCGGTACGCGCGGCCGAGGAGGTACTGCGCATAGCGCGCGGCATTCGAGGAGCTGCCGCGCGACGCGATCAAGATGTACTGCACGTCCTCGCGGAGGAAGAGCTCGCGCACCTGCTCCGCGTAGCCGCGCTGTTTCTCGATCAGACGCGCGAGTGCAGCGGGCTGCTGGTGGAGCTCCTGTTCGAGATGCGAGCTCACGAGAGCACCTCAGTCACCGCATCCAGTGAAGCACGACTGCCACCGTACGCGGCGACGTAACCGCGCGCGTGACTCGGCCGCCAGACCGGGAGCCCGGTCTCGACGACGATCATCCCCTCGACGTCGGCAGCGCTCCTCATCCAGGGATGCCGGTGCGCGTCGCGCACGACGATCACGTCCGCCGGCGGCACCGTTTCTCCCTCGCGCACCACCGTCCCGAGGCCGTGCTCCGCCTCCCCGGCGGCGATGTTCGCGACCGGGCGCAGCTCGACGATCCGCGGCGCGTGGTCGAGCGACACGTCGCCCTCGACGCGGATAGCGCGACGCGCGGCAGCGGCGGCTCCAACACGGTCCGCCGCGCTGACCGCGGGGCGGGCCCACGCCGCGAGTCGCGCGATCCGTCCAGCCGCTTCGCGCAGCCGCGCCTCGTCGACGGAAGCGACGAGCGCCGCCAGGATCTGCTCGACCGCTTCTTCGTGCAGATCGTGCCCGACGCAGAGCGCATCGCAGCCGGCTTCGAGTGCCCGGACTGCCGCCTGCTCGACGCCGAGCGACGCGCTGACACCCTTCATCTCGAGCGCATCCGCCATCACGACGCCATCGAACCCGAGCTCGCCGCGCAGCAGATCGGTGACGATCCTCGGGTCGACCGTCGCCGGGAGCTCGTCGACGCGCACGTGCGCGGTCATGATCGTCTGCACGCCCGCCGTAATCGCGGCGCGGAACGGCTCCAGGCCGGCCGCGATATCGCCGACGAGCGTCGGTAGCTCGAGATGCGAGTCCTGCTCGGTCGACCCGTGGCCCGGAAAGTGCTTCGCACAGGCGGCGACGCGACGGCTCTGCGTGCCGCGGACGAACGCCGCGACGTGCCGCGCGACGAGCTCGGGATCGGAGCCGTACGCGCGCGTCCCGATCACCGGGTTCGCCGGCACGTTGACGTCGGCGACCGGCGCGAGGTTCCAGTTGACGCCCGCGTCTGCCAGCTCTGCGGCGATCGACGCCGCGACGGCCTCCGTCACGGCGACGTCGTCGACAGCGCCGAGCGCGGCACCGCCGGGATACGAGCTGCCGGTGTCCCATTCGAGCCGCGTCACGTCCCCGCCCTCCTCGTCGAGCGCAAGCAAGAGGTCGTCGCGCTCGGCGCGCAGCGACGCGGAGAGCGCCGCGAGCGCGGCGCTCGACGGCACGTTGTAGGCAAACAGCGTGAGCCCGCCGCCGCCGCCGGCGAGGAAGCGCCGCACCCAGTCCGGAACCTCCGTCCCCGGAAAGCTCGGAAAGATGCACGCAGAAGCGAGCTGCTCCAGCTCTGTGCTCATTCTTGCTCCGTCGAGCCTACGCAGATGCTCATCCGCGCACCGCCCCCGAGGTCAGGCCGAACGCGATCCGCCGCTGCACGAGCAGGAAGAACACGACGACCGGAATCGCCGTCAGCGTCGACGCCGCCATCAGCGCGCCCCAGTCGGTGTGGCGGCTGCTGCCGAGGAAGTAGGAGAGCCAGACCGTCACCGTCTGCTTCGACTGGTCGTTGAGCAGGACGCGCGCGAAGATGTACTCGTTCCAGGTCGTGATGAACGCGAACACGGACGTCGCGACGAGGCCGGGGCCCATCAGCGGCAGCAAGATCTTGATGAAGACGCCGAGCCGCGTCGAACCGTCGACCATCGCCGCTTCCTCGAGCTCCTTCGGGATGCCGAGCAGGAACCCGCGCAGCGTCCACACGCAGAACGGCAGCACGAATGTCATGTACGTGACGATCAGCCCGGTCAGCGCGTTTGTCTGGTGGTAGCGCGCGAGCACGACGTAGAGCGGGATGATCAGGCCGGCCTGCGGCAGCATCTGGATGCCGATCACGAGCACGACGAACAGCTTGCGTCCGGCGAAGCCGTAGCGGGCGAGCGCGACGGCCGCGAGGAACGCGAGCACGATCGCGATCGCCACGGTGACGCAGACGACGATCAGACTGTTCTTCACGTCGGCCCAGAAGAACGGCTTGTTCATCGCATCCCGGAAGTGCGACAGCGTCGGGTGCAACGGGAACCACGTCGGGTTCAGGCTGACGATCTGCTCGTTCGACTTGAACGCGGTCGAGATCATCCAGAAGACCGGGAAGACCATCACCACGAACACGGCCAGCCCGACGGCGTTCCAGCCGGCCTGCCGCGCGCCACGCCCCCGCTTGCGCCTGCTCATGCGGCATCCCCGATCCGCACCATCTTGCGCACGTACGCGACGCTCAGGACGGCCACCATCAGCAGCATCAGGATCGAGATCGCGGCGCCGCGCCCGAAGTC
>JAOPYY010000002.1 GCA_025964395.1 Actinomycetes bacterium
AGCTGTTCCCGCGAGTCGTCGTGTCCGACATCGCGTGGGAGCGCACGGAACGGTGGCGGGCGCTGCTCGCGTCCCTTTGGCCGGGCATCGGCACCGTCCGTGCGATTCGCGTCCACGGCACGGCCGCCCAGGGCCACCTGCTTGCCGGCTGGCTGCGCTCGCGGCTAGGACACGCAGTCGAGCTGGAGCTGGACGAGCACGAGCGGCTCGAGGGCATCGACCTCGACGGCAAGCCGGCGCCGTTTCCGCCCGGTTCGCCGCCGAACGCCAGTGACGTGCTGTCGGCGCAGCTCGACCGCTTCACCCGCGACAAGATCTACGAAGACGCCGCTCGCATGGCAGCGGCAATCGCTACTTCTTGACGATCACGAAGCGGTCGCCCGTGACCCTCAAGCGCACCGTGTTCGACCAGCTCATCGTCTGAGCGCCCACCGGGAGCGCCGGGTTGATGCCGCGGACGCGGTACCACCAAGTCCCGGGTTCGGACGCAGCGAGCGGGAGGACAACGGAGGTCCCCGGCGTCCTCGTAGACCATGTCGTCTTCCATGGGTACGACATGCGCGACACCTGCACCTCGTACGTCGTCGCACCGACCGCGGGCTGCCACGCGACGAGCGGTGAGTCGTGCACGGTCGGCACCCTGGCCGCAGATGCGACCAAGCGCCCGCTCGGGGCGACGCCCGAGACCCACGGCGTGTTCGACTGGGCGGTGACGACGGGCTGTGAAACCTTGGCGAACGGCATGACGATCCCTGCTTCGCACTGGTCCTGCGGAATGGCCGCGTCGTGATACTCGATCGAAGGACTGATGGTGCCTGCCGCTGCCTTCCCGCTTGGGAAGACACCCACTGGAACGACCGTCCAGTAGTAGCGTCCATTCGGCCAGCCGGAGTCCCAAAGGTCGACGTTCGCATCGGGCGTGGCGTTTCCGAAGACGGGCGTTCCCTTTCCGGGCAGTTCCGTCGACTCGACCGGTTTGCCGGTGGCATCGACCGCCCTTCCTTCCTTGCCCCAGCTCGCCAGGTAGGGCGCCGTGTTCCAGGTGGCGAGATCCTGCTGCGACTGCGGCAGGGCCAGCGGGCCGCCGTTGACACGCGGCGCGAAGGCCGGTGACCCGACGACCGATCCCGTGAAGACGCGGTTGACGCAGTGGTCGTCCGTGAAGATGTAGACGCGGTAGAGGCTCGATCCGACGGGGCCGACCGAACTCAGCACGGGGAAAGACGGTGTCCAGGCGAATCCCGGCGTCAGGTCGTGCGGGAGTGGCGTTTGTCCCTTCTGGTTCCATGCGTCCGAGACGGTGTCCGTCGCCGTGAGGCTTCCTAGCGAAAGGGGAGGATTGACCGAGGTGAACGTTGGGCTCCACGGTCCGTACGACACGCGCGGCAATCCGTTCTCGAGCACGTCCTTGTCGTCCGTGTATCGAAGCGCGCGTACGCGCCACCGAACTGCCGACCAGACCGCCGGATTGTTCTCCTTGAACGTGAAGAACTCGCGCTCGTCCGCGACGTTCGTCGTTGTCTGAAACGAGTACGGCGGGGCGATGTCGGGGAATAGCACCTCATAGCGAGTCGCTCCCTCTATCGGCTTCCACCTGATCAATCCCTCGGGTGCCGAAAGCTGCTGCGGGAAGTCGTCGTCGGTCCAGCGAAGGTTGAAGCCGACCGGGCTGCTCCAGGGCGTTGTCACCTTGCCGTTCGCCGAGATCCAGCGGACGTGCGCCCAGAGGGCAAACGGAACACCCGTCATCCACGGCAGCTGGTGCGTGACCGCCACGGCGGGCATCTTCAGGTTCTTATAGGAGAACAGCACCGACGATTCGTTGAACGACCGGCCTGTTGCGAGCTCGAACTCATAGGTCCCGCCAGGCACGCCGACCGGCGACCACGCGAACGATGGTGTGCGCGGGTAGTACTTCAGAGGCGCCTCGTCCGGCCTGAGCAGGAATGCGTGCAAGCCCTCCGGTGCGGAGGTGACCGCGTGGAAAGGCTTCGAGCCTGCATCGAAGTTCGCAGCCGCCGCAGGCGCGAACACGAGAAAGGCCGCCAGGATGACGATCAGGCGTTTCATTTGGCTGCCCTGTTCTTCGGCAGCGAGCGGTCAGTGCTTGAGGGCCGCTTCGATCGCCAGCCCGGCGGCCAGCACCAGCGCGTCGTCTCCCGGCCTGCCGACCACCTGAATCGATGCGGGCAAGCCATTTTCGGCCGGACCGGCGGGCAGCGCCAGGGCGGGCCAGCCCAGGGCGTTGAACGGGAAGGTGAAGACGGTGAAGGCGCCGCGAATCTCAGGCTCGACCACGTCAGCGGACGGAGCGACGAATCCAAGCGTCGGCGTGATCAGCAGGTCGTAGCCGTCCAACACGGACAGCGCTCGCTCGGCGTGCTCTGTTCGCGCCCGTCGGGCGGCCTCGTACTCCGTGTCGTCGAGTGCGATGCAGCGCTCGATCTTGCCGCGAATGTTGTCGCCATAAAGCTCCATGTTCTCGGGGTAGAGCTCGCGATGCACGTCGCCCACCTCCCGCATGAACACCGGCGAGACGTTCTCCGCCGTGGGGAAGTCGACCGCTTCCGCGCGCACCGCGAGTACGCGCTCGCGCACGAGTGGCTCGGCGCGATCGGCCCAGGCGACGGCGAGCGAGAGCTCGCCGAGCGCCACCGACGGCACCTCGAGGCCCATGAGCTCGATGCAACCCGCGACGTCGCGCGCCAGCGGCCCGGCATGGTCGAAGGTCGGCGCGAGCGGGAACACTCCGTCGATCGGAAGAAGCCCGTACGTCGGCTTGAACCCTGCGATCCCACAGCACGCCGCGGGGATGCGGATCGAGCCGCCCGTGTCGGTCCCGAGCGCGGCGTCCGCAAGCCCGAGCACGATCGCCGCCGCGGAGCCGCCGCTCGAGCCGCCCGCCGTATGGCCCGGGAAGGACGGGTTCGGCACGACGCCGTAGTGCATGTTCTGCGACGTGACGCCGTAGGCGAACTCGTGCAGGTTCGTCTTGCCGACGTTCACCCACCCGATCTCTTCGAGCTGCCGCACCCACGTTGCCGACTCCGTGGGAACGTGGTCGCCGAAGACGGCGGAGCCGTACGTCGTGCGGATGCCCGCCGTGTCGAAGAGGTCCTTCACCGCGAGCCGGCGCCCGGGCGGTCCGGGGCCGAGCTCGGTGATGAACACAGAGTTCGTCAGTCGAGCCAGAGGTAGACGAGCGCGACGCCGACGGTGCCGCCGAACAGCACCCAGAAGAGCCCGAACAGGGCCCAGCCCCATGCCATGTTCTTGCGTGCGAGCTCGCGCTCGGCGATATCGGGCGCGTCGACGAGCGTCGTGGGCGGTGTCTGCTCTGGAAGTACGTCGGTCATCAGAGGATCGGGTCGACTGCCATGGCGATGAACAGGAGCGCGAGATAGAGGAGCGAGTAGTGGAAGAGGCGAACGGCGGCGACGCGCTCGAGCGTCCTGCGCAGCTCGATCGCATACCAGGCGAAGATCGCGCCGAGCACCGCCGCCGAAATGCCGTACACAAGGCCGAACGTTCCGAATGCGACCGGCGCGAGGGTAACCGCGATCAACAGCACGGTGTAGCGGACGATCTGCCGCGCCGTTTCCTGATCGCCGCGCGTGACGGGCAGCATCGGCACGCCCGCCTTTGCATAGTGCTCCTTGATCATCAGCGCGAGCGCCCAGAAGTGAGGCGGCGTCCACACGAAGACAACGACGAACATCACGAGCGCAGCCCAGCCGAGGTGCCCGCTGGCGCTCGCGTAACCGACGAGCGGTGGCACCGCGCCCGCTGCACCGCCGATCACGATGTTCTGAGCCGTCGAGCGCTTCAGCCAGCGCGTGTAGACGAGCACGTAGAAGAGATTGCCGGCGAGTGCCAGCAGCGCGGTCGGCAGGTTGACCAGCGAGTCGAGCAGGACGAACGAGAACGCAGAGAGCGCGAGGCCGAACTCGAGCGCGCGCTCGGCGGGCACACGTCCCGACGCGACCGGGCGCGTTGCGGTGCGCGCGCCCATCAGCTTGTCGATGTCGCGGTCGAGGTAATGGTTGAGCGCCGAAGCGCCGCCGCACGCGAGTGCAAGCCCGACCATTGTCACCGCGAAGCCGCCCCAGGCTGGTACGCCTGCAGCGCCGACGAACGCGCCGGCGCCGCCCGTGAGCAGGAGCAGCGACATGATGCGCGGCTTCGTCAGCGTGAGGTAGTCGCGCAGCGGACCCTGCTCGACGTGCCCGCGGAATGTGCGTGCGGCGAGGACGATCGTCGCTGCGAGTGCGAGCGAGGCGAACGTGAGGTGGACCGCGCGTCCCGTCAGGAGCGCCGCGAGCCCGAACAGGACGAGTGCCGCAAGCGCCGTCGGCAGCAGCCGGCGCGCCGAGACCCAGGCGATCGCAGCGAGCGCGGCGAGCGGCGGCAGCGCGAGCGCCGCGAGCACGCGGTGCGCGGTGTCCCAGCCCGCAGCGCCCGAGACGACCGCGAGGCTGGTCCCGAGCACGGCAGCAACTGCGGTGAGGCGCGCCCAGGTTCCCATCAGAGGCACATCCCCATCAGAAACCTCGTGTCTCTGCGAGCCGGCGACGGAGGTCGCGCAACGGGCGCGCCGACGTCACGTAGGGGACCTTGTCGAAGTTCCACTCCGGCGGCGGCGAGGTCGTATACCACTCGAGCGTATCGGCGATCCACGGATCGTTGCCCGCGCGAGCGCCGGTGCGCGACGTCTTGATCACGTTGAACACGAACACGAGCATCCCGATCGCCATCACGTAGGAGCCGATGCTCGAGGCCAGGTTGTAGGCCTCCCACAGGCCGGCCTGCTGGTAGCTGTAGACGCGGCGCGGCATCCCGAGCATCCCGAGCATGTGCTGCG
>JAOPYY010000024.1 GCA_025964395.1 Actinomycetes bacterium
TGTCTCGAAGCTCGCCGGAGGCGCGTAGCCCAGCCGCACTGTTCCGGCCACGCCCGCGCCGGCAAGACGCGCGCGCTCGGCAGCCCGGTCCATCGCCGCGAGCACCAGCCGCGCCTCCTCGAGAAACGCACGGCCGGCGTCCGTGAGCTGCACCTGACGGCTCGTGCGCGCAAACAACGCCGTCCCGAGGCTGCGCTCGAGCTTCTGGATCTGGTTGCTCAGCGACGGCTGGGAGATATATAGCCCCGCGGCAGCACGACCGAAGTGGAGCTCCTCCGCGACGGCGAGGAAGTAGCGAAGCAAGCGCGGCTCAAGATCGATAGTCCCACGCTATCGCTTCTGGACACGACGTCGCGTCGATCCGCCGGCCAAATTGTCACCTCACAGAACACTCGGGCAGTCGAGGTCGCGGCTTCGATGGCGAGCGCCGGCTTGCGCTTCGACCGAGACGATCAAACGTCCGGACAACTCCGCTAGTCAGCCCACCAGTCGCGCTGGCCATCGACGTCTTCGCGCGGATCCTCGCCGAGGTTGGGCGCGCCGATAACGAGGATCTCGAGGCCCTCTGGCCCGGCCTCGTAGCCTCGCCACGTGCCGGGCGGGAGGCGCTGATAGCTCACGGCGGATTTCTCGAGCTCGAGCGCCTTGGTCGCCGCGCGGAACTCCAGGTCCGGCGCGCCGTCGAACCTAGGGCCGATGTCCTCCAGATCCTCCTTGATGTTGCTGAGCGTGAACGGCACGGCGCAATCCTATGGCGTCATTCCCGAACGCACTGATCTCCGGGATCACCCGGTCAGGCGTGCGCCCATACTTTGGATCAGTCTCACTGGCTGTTCACGCCCTGAAGGCTGGGCGGAACCGGACGTTGCGCTAGTGCAGGGCCTTCGCGCTCAGACCGTTCGCAGTGCCTCGGTGGGCGGCATACGAGACGCTCGAACGGCCGGGAGCAGGCCGGCGACCGCGCCGATCAGGATGGCCGAGCCGATGCCGCCCGACCATGCCTCGGCGGGGATCACGACGGCCCAGCCCTTCGAGTTGGCGTACACGGCCGTTGCCGCGGCCCCGGCCAGCACGCCGACGACGCCGCCGATGACGGCGAGCAGGATCGACTCAGCGAGGAACTGGGTTCGGATCTGACTCTTGGTCGCGCCAAGAGCGCGACGAAGCCCGATCTCCGAGCGTCGTTCCAAGACCGAGATGATCATGATGTTGGCGACACCGACGGCACCGACGATCAGTGCGACTACTCCAAGCCCGAGGAAGAGGCTGTTGAACGCCCCTGCTGCTGCAGCGCGGGCGGTGAGGACGTCCGACGGCTGGCTGACGGCCGCCTCGTAGGGTGTCTTGGGGTTGGCGGTTTGCGCGAGGAGTGACTGCACCGCCGCCTCGTGTCCGGTGGCGGCGCGCACGTAGATTGTGCTCGGCGGGCCGGTCTTCTGCGCGCCTCCGGCGATGCTGACGTAGCCGAGGTAGGTCTGGGCGGTGGGATACCCGATCAAGGCGCTGACGTCGATGTCGGGCGTCAGCGGAGATGGGTTCAGGATGCCGGCGATGTCGAACCACTGCCCGCCTAGCCAGATCCGCTGGCCAGGGTAGACCCGGTCGATTCCGAGCTGTTGCGCGGCGATCGAGCCGAGTACCGCGACCGGCAGGTGGACGGTGCCCTGGTTGAGCCAGTCGCCGCGTGCGAGGCTGGTGCCGAGCACGGGCAGTAGGTTGAGGCTGGTTGCCCGTACCTGGAGGCCGCCGGTCTCGGTCACCGGGACGATCGAGCTGCGGTAGACGTACTTGTTCTTGATCAGGGCGGTGTGTGCCACCTGTTGGACGTCGTTCAAGAGCGTGATGCGTGCTGGCGCTTCGCGGGGCAGTTGTGCCGGGCCTCCCGTGAGGCTTTGCCCAGCTTCGACCGTAAGGAGGTTCGTGCCGAGCCGGTTGATCTCGGCGATCAGGCCGGCCTGCGAGGAGGCCGACAGGCCGAGGACGCCGACGATCGCTGCTGTTCCGATCGCGATCCCTAGGGCGGACAGCGCGGCGCGAAGCGGCCGGGAGCGCAGGCCGACGCTCGCCACCCGCAGCCAGTCGCGCAATTCGAGACGTTCGCCGTTGGCGCTCACGGCGCCTCTGCCTTCGTAAGATCGGAGATGATCTCGCCGTCGAGGACGCGGATCTGTCGAGGCAGCTGATCGGCGAGGCCCGTGTCGTGGGTGATCATGATGATGGTCGCGCCGGCCGCGTTGAGTTCGCGGATCAGGTTCATGATCGACGCACCGTTGGTGCTGTCGAGGTTCCCGGTCGGCTCGTCGGCAAGAACGATCGTCGGACGCCCGATGAGAGCGCGGGCGATCGCAACCCGCTGCCGCTCCCCGCCGGAGAGTTTGGTGGGCTTGAAGCTCGCGCGTTCGGAGAGGCCGACCCGTTCGATCGCCTCGTCCGCGCGCCGATACCGCTCGGCTGCGCGGACGCCCGCGTAGAGCAACCCGTCGGCGACGTTGTCTCGCACCGTCGCGTGCTCGGCGAGAAAGAACTGCTGGAACACGAAGCCGATGTTTCGGGCGCGCAGCTTCGATAGCTCGCGGTCGTCGAGCTGCGCGGCGTCGACACCACCGATCCGGACGAGGCCGCTGCTCGGCCGCTCGAGCGTTCCGATGACGTGCAGGAGCGTGGTCTTGCCCGAGCCCGACGGTCCAACGATCGCGACCAGCTCACCGGGTCGAACTGAAAACGACACCCCGCGAAGGGCGGGAACGGGTGGGTCCTCGCCGTAGACCTTCGTGACTCCGTCCAGTTCCAGTGCAAATGCACTCATGACGATGGCACCACCACTAGCTCCCCCTCGTGGAGAGCGCCTTCGACGACCTGGACTCGTCCGCCGGCGGAGTCGAACAGACCCAGCTTGACGGCGACCAGTTCGCGTTGCCCGTCGGCGCGCACCACCCCAACCGCAAACCCGCCGCCGGAGCGACCGACGATCGCCGTCACCGGGACACTAAGCGCATTCGCCACGCCCTTCGTCGTGATCGCTACCTGAACCGAGGCCTGATCGAGCGAACGTGCCTGCTTCGGGTGGTCGAGGCTGATATAGGCGGGGATGGTCGCGCCGGCGTTCGGGTCCTGGCCGGTCTGGGCGACTCTCCCGAGCCTGTCAACCTTGCCGGTCACCGAAGTGTTGTCAGGCAGGGTGATCTGCGCACGGTCGCCCGTCCTCACCTCGCGCTGCTGAGACGGGTCGAGGTTGACCTCCACCTCGAGCGTGTCAGATGTGGCCTGCGCGACCTGCGTGCCGGGCTGAGCTGAGCCGCCGAGCTCCCCGGTCACCCTGGCGATCCGCATCGGCCCAGGCAGGAAGACCGCCTGACCGAGGTTGAGCGACCCGGTCTGATCCTCGCCGAGCTTGGACTGCAGCTTCTTGAGCGCGGACGCCGTCGCGGCGCCGAAGTCATGAGAGGACGGGTCGAGCTGCTTTCGGGTCGCGTATCCGAGGTGCACCAGGTTGGCGTTGAATGCGGCGACGTCGGGTCCGCTATCGCCCTCTGACAACGACCGGTATGCGGGCGTTGGGCCGCACAAGAGCAGCACCGGGTGGTTGTTCACCCGATAGAGCACGGCGCCGCAGTCGACCATGTCGCCGGCAGTGGGCAGCTTGGTGTACGTACCGCCGGCCCGGTTGATCACCGCGTACCGCGAGCCGTCCGGTCGCGCGCGATAGGTCAGAATCCCGTATTGCGAAACCGCGTCCGAGAGCTTTCCCCGGTCCACAGTCGCGGTGTTCACCGTCGACGCCTGCGCCGCCGGGGTCGCCTGCCCGCCACCGGACGTGGCGACCACCACGCCCCCGATGGCGGCTGCGGCGACCAGCACGACCGCTGCGGCCAGCACCCAGGTCTTACGCATCACTTGCTCCCCCGTACGCCGGCCGCGGATGCGTACTGGCCGCACTTCCGCATCGCGGCGTTGAGGATGGTCATGCCGCCCGGCGTTGCCGCGGATGGCATGCGATTCGTGTCGACGAGAGGGTCGGTCTTGGCGGGGTCCGGAAAGTCGCGTGCGCCGTTGTCGCGGATGCATTGAGCGAACTCGAGAGCAGCCTTCTGCTCCTGAGGGCTCCTTTGGTTTCCCGTGAACCCCGATGGCTCGAGGTCCTTGCATGCGCTGAGGGCGCGCTTGAACGCCGCCGAGCTCGTATCGAGAGACGAGCCGTTCGCGACCGCATCGATGGTCAACGCACCCGACGCGTCGGGGTCCGGAAACGCGCTGACGCCGTTGGCGCGCATGCACTCGGCGAACTTCACCGCCTTGGCACGAGTCGTCGATGTGCTTTTGACACCACTGCCGGCGGTGCCCGGAGTTGCGGCGGTGTGATTGCCGCTGCGGGTGCTTCCACAGCCCGCGCCGACCGCGACCATCGCGACCATCGCGACGGCGGCCGCCATACACGTTTTCCGCCTCATTTATTGGCCCCTGTTTGCTCTGCCACGAAATGGCCGCATGTGTGCGTCGCGGCGTTGAGGATGGTCATGCCGCCGGGCTTGTTGGCGGACGGGATCCGGGTCGTGTCGATGAGGGGCTGACCGTTGACGGGGTCCGGAAAGTCCGGCACGCCGTGCTCGCGGATGCACTGGGCGAACTTGAGCGCCGCCGAAAACTGAGTCGGGGTCAGCTTTGCGCTGAAGGTGCCCGGTGGTTCCAGGGCCTTGCACGCGGCGACGGCCGTCTTCCACACGGCGGGGGTCACACTGATCCCATATGACGGGAACTCGCCCGACGCGTTCGGGTCTGGGACGTCGCTGACGCCGTTGGCGCGCATGCACTCGGAGAGCCTCACTGCCTTTTCACGGGCAGTGACGGTGCTCGTATGGCTGGGGGTGCTGGTGTGGGCGGCCGTGGTGGTGTTGCTGCTGCTGGTGTCGGCGGCTGCGGCGGTGCTCGTGCCGCTGCTGCTCTGGGTGCCGCCGCAGCCCGCGGCGATCACGGCAACCATGACGACGATGCCAAACGTGGCCAGCGGCCAGAGTGGTCTCTTCACGTGTTTCCTCCTCGCGTGCTGATTACATCGACACTGGTTCTCTGCCGAGCCTGCGAACGCGGCAGCGCGCCTGGCGCCGGGACTGGTTGCGGTGCGCCCGGCCCGACTCGATCGCCGGCGATGCGGGCGACCATCGCGTCTGCGGCTGCGAGGCCCGCATCGATCAGGTCGTGACCGGGCTGGCCCAACACAACACCGGTGATCGTCGTCCGCTTGCCGTGCACCAAGCGGATCGCCCGGAACGCGAAGCAGCCGCCCGCAGCTTTATCGGAGCCGGTCTTCACGCCGACGAAGCCGTTGCGCCCGAGCAGCGTGTTGGTGTTGTGCACCGTGCCGGCGACGGGCAGTGTCGCATTGGTTGTCGCGACGATGTTCGCGAACAACGGTAGGCGCATGGCCCGATCGACAATGCGTAGCTGGTCAGCTGCAGTCGAAACCGTTGCGTCGTCGTAGCCGCTCGGGTCGGTGTAGCGAGTGTGAGTCATGCCCAGCGACCGTGCGGCGGCATTCATCCGCGCAACGAACCGGTCGACCGAGCCGGCGTCCCATCGCGCCAGAACCGCGGCGATGTTGTTCGCCGACGGCACCAGCAGTGCCTGCAGCGCCTGCCGTTCGGTCAATTGCTCTCCGGCGGCGATCGACACGACCGACTCCCGCTGTCCGCGCCGGCGGTCGGTGTCAGCGACATCGGCGTCGGTGAGCGTGATCGTCGGGCCGTCCTGGCCGAGCCGTAGCGGGTGGTCACGGAGCACGAGATAGGCCGTCATCACCTTCGCGACGCTGGCGATTGCAGCCGCGTGCTGGTTCGGGCCGGCCTGGATCTGCGACTGTCCTATTTGAACCGCGGCTTGGCCATCTGCCGGCCACACCGTGCTCGGCACTTTGCCGAGCGCACCGCGCTGCTCACTGCGAAGGACGTCGATGGGTGATGCGGCCGTCGACGACGAAGGCCCCAGCAACTGGTAGCCGAGGGCTGCGGCGATCGCCGCGATGACGACTAGCAGGCCGGTGACACGGATCTTGCGAATCCGAATCCGATGGGTTGTTGTTGTTGTTGTTCGTGCTGGTTTGCTGTAGGTCATGCCGCCATTCAAGGCAGCGCGGTGTTGCCAGCACGTATCCGGTTTTCGATATGCGGACGAAACGCGGTCCGCTCTAGCATCGGAGCATGCGGGTCTTGATCGTCGAGGACGAGCCCTACATGGCGGAAGCGATCCGCGACGGCCTACGTCTGGAAGC
>JAOPYY010000037.1 GCA_025964395.1 Actinomycetes bacterium
TCAGGCGAGGAAGTCGATGAGCAGTTCGTTGACGCGTCCAGCCTCGTCGTGATGGACCCAGTGCGACGCGTCGGCTAGGCGCTCGACGCGCTCGAGATTGGGCACATCGTTCCGGTCGGGCTCGGCGAGTTCGGAGCCGAGGTAGGAGTCGCGCTCCCCCCAGATGACCAGTGTCGGCGCCGAGATCGGGCGAAGCTTCGCTGTAGCTTCCTTCTGGGACTGTCTGACCGAGGCGCGGTAGTAGTTGATCATCCCGGCCGCTGCTCCCGGCTGCGACCATGCCTCGACGTAGCGTTCGATTTCCTGTGGAGTGTAAGGCGGGTTCGCGTCGTGCAGGAAGTGCCGGAAGAAGTGCCAGTCTCTGGCGTGCACCACGTCCTCGGGCAGTCCCGGTGCCGCGAAGAAGAAGAAGTACCAGGACTTCCGGAGCTGGTTCGGGTTGTGCAGTCCCTCCTGGAGCCGCCGCGGATGCGCCGCGTTGAGGATGACGAGTTGGTCGACCACCTCGGGGTGGTTCATCGCGGTGGTCCAGGCGATGCTTCCGCCCCAATCGTGACCGACCAACATCGCGGACTCGGCGCCGAGCTCCCGGATGAGATCGCGAATGTCATCGGCCAGTCGGTCGACGGCGTAGGCCTCGAAGCCCTCTGGCTTCGATGACAGGTTGTAGCCGCGCGTGTCGGGCGCGACGACCCGGAAACCTGCCGCCGCGAGCGGCGCGATTTGCAGCCGCCAACCGAACCAGAACTCCGGGAAGCCGTGCAGCAGAACGATCAGCGGCCCATCGCCGGCCTCGACGTAATGCAAGCTCTGATCGCCGACCTTGGCGTAGCCCTCCCGAATCTCGATCCGGTCGTGCGACATGAGGCTGCTGAACGTGCTGGCGAGCAGATTTGGTGCCACGGCGACCGAGGCGCCCTCCGACGTGTGCTTTCCCAACGGCGTGCTCATGAGATCTCCTTTCCCTAGAACACCGCTCAGTCTCGGGGGCCGGGCGATTGGTCGCGCCAGTGGAAGACACTGGTGCGATCACGGGTCGAGCACAGGCACGCTCGGGTCGGCGCGCCGCCACAGGAATCGAGGCCCGGCCCTCACCGCGGGTCGAGGGTTGCCAGAGTTCGTTACGGGTTGTTGATCTCGTCGAGGGCTGGAACAGCGCTTGCGCCGAAATCGAGGACGAAGAAGCCGATCAGAGAGAATGATTCCGACGGCGTCGTCGGTCGTGCGTTCTGGGGATGACGGAGGCCGCCGTCACGCCGGCAGCCGTGTCGGCGGACGCTCGCCGAGGGCGGGGATGGGCGGCGGCTGCTTGGCCACGGGACATCCGGACCGGAGGAGAGAGTGAGTGGGCGCACCTGGGATCGAATCAGCTCGGTCGTTGCGACCTAGTCGGACCGTACAGGACCTGAGCCAAATCCGTCGTCGGCGGGATGCCTGCGGACGACTCCGTACGACCTCGTTCCCGTCTTGAATCTGACACAGAATCTGACACGGGAGTGCCGCACGACCGCAATGAGCGGACCAGTGAGCCCTGATCGCCGGTTGACGAGGAGGCGGCCACGTCCAGGCGAACTCGACGACCGCTAAATCGAGCGCACGAGGCCGACCATCAGGTCAGCAGCGGCAAGGTCGTCGAGGCCCTGCTGCCGCGCAAGGGACCGCCAGGTCTCGAACTCGACCGCGTGGCCGATCGCGGCCCGCGTCAGCTGTCGGCGGTGGCCGCGTGCCGTCCAGCCGCGGTCGAGGGTCAGCCGAACTGCGTCCCAGTACTCCAGAAAGGGCTGCGCGATCTCTTGCAACGTTGGCGAGTCGGGCAGATCGCGCAGCAGGTTCGCGGTCATCCCTTCGGTGGTGCGGAAGAATGCGTAGATCTCCCGAAGCGCGACCTTCAGCCGTTCGATTGGATCGGCCACCGTCGCCCACGCGGTGGGGTCGGGCAGTGGGTTCGCCGCAGCCCAATGCGCGGAGCAGGCGCGGAACAGCGCGCGGTCGTCCGCGAAGTGGCGATACACGGTCAGGCGCTGGACTTGGGCGCTCTGTGCGATCGCGCTGATCGTCGTCCGCGCGGGCCCGACTGTTTCGTGGAGTTCGACGGTTGCCTCGACGATCCGTCGCCGAGTCTCGGCTTGGCTCTCGGCCCGTTGTCCTTGCTCGTATTTCCGCGCCATTGCTTTCCTGTCCCTCGGGCAGCGTTGACTTCGCCCGACCTCGCTGTTAGCTTCTATTCAGTGAACACAACTGTATATCTAAAGGAGGAGCTGTGAGCGTGCAACTGGGCAGAGTGACGATTCCGCCGGAAGGCAGCGAAGAAGTGGAGATCGGCGGCCTCGGGATCGTGTGGAAGATCGAAGGCGCCGAGGGCGAAGGACGGTTCTCCGTCGTGCACCATCCACTCGCGCCAAGAGCGCTCGCGGCACCTCTGCACCGGCACAGCCGGGAGGACGAGTACTCGTACGTGCTCGAAGGGACGCTCGGCGCTCTGCTCGGCGAAGAGGTCGTGACCGCGGGGCCCGGCACGTGGGTGTTCAAGCGGCGCAACCAGTGGCACACGTTCTGGAACGCCGGCGACACACCCTGCGAGATCATCGAGATCATCTCGCCCTCCGGCTTCGAGAGCTTCTTTCGCGACTTGGCTGAGGTTTATGCGACGGGCGAGCCGGATCTCGCGCACTTCGGCGAGCTCTGCGGTCGCTACGGGTTGGAGATGGACCCGACGAGCGTTCCCGACCTCTGCGCGCGCTTCGGCGTCACGCATCCACTTCAGAACGCGCCGGCGTAGGCGTCAGTGCCGGTCGCAATCACTTGCCGTCTTTGGCACCCGGGAGAGCGTGAAGCCATGCAGAAGCCGGCAATCCCTGATCCAACTCGGTCTTGAGATGATGTTGTCGGCCATTGGTCGGAGGGCCACGAACGATGCTGTGCCTGACCGACTGGGCAGCGCGAGGGCGAACGGCCAGTCTGGCTGAACATGGTTTACAGATACCTCCGCGGCACCGGAGAGCGGCGATGGCCGTGAATCACGGGCTAAAGGAATCGAACGCGGGACCCGATACCGCCGAGATGGCGGCTCAAGAGGATCTGGCCTCGAAACCCGGAGTGCGATCGCTTGGCCATGAGGAGGTCTCTCGCCGCTATCGCACCCTGGTTGAGCAGTTGCCGCTCGTCATCTATATCGACGAACTCGACGCCTCGAGTTCGAACATCTTCACGAGCAAGCAGATCGAGCCACTGCTTGGGTACTCCGTCGAGGAATGGGCGTCTGACAAGGATCTGTTCGTCCGCACTCTGCATCCGGATGACCGAGACCGTGTTCTTGCGGCGCATGCGGACTCCCACGCAATGCTCACGCCGCTCAGTCTCGAGTACCGACTGGTCGCCCGGGACGGCCGGGTCGTCTCGGTGCGGGACGAGGCCGTCGTCGTGCACGACGATTCAGGCTCGCCGCTGTACCTCCACGGCTATCTACTCGACGTCACGGTGGAGCGGGAAACGCAAGAGCAGTTGCGCAGCCTGGCGCTGTTCGACCCGCTGACCCAACTCGCCAACCGTGCCTTCTTTCAAGAGCAGTTTCATCAAGCGGTAGCGACGCGCAAGGAGGGTCAATCCAGGACCGTCCTGATGTTCATCGACCTAAACGAATTCAAGACGATCAACGATCGCTGGGGACACGATGCCGGCGATCGAGTCTTGCAAACGCTCGGCAGGCGAATACAAGAGACCGTCCGCGCAGGCGACGCAGCAGCGCGCATGGGCGGCGATGAGTTCGCCGTCGTCTTGCCGGCCGTGGATGACCCGGCGGAGGCGGCCCGGGCGGCAGAACGATTGCTCGAACGGATCAGACAGCCGATCGAGATCGACGGAGAACATCTCTGCGTAACCGCGAGTATCGGGATCTCACTCGGCGACGATGTTGACGCGATGCTCAAGGAAGCGGACGCCGCGATGTATCGCTCGAAGACACAGCAGGACGTCGGCTACGCCTTTTACGACGCAGCCGTCGACTCCGCCGCGGTTCAGCGCTCCCGCCGCGTCGCAGAGCTCCGCGACGCGCTCACACGTTCTGAGTTCCGCGTCGACTACCAGCCGATCGTCGCCCTGCAGGAACACAAGATCACAACGTACGAGGCGCTTCTGCGATGGGAACACCCACGGGAAGGCCTTGTCGCCCCTCTCGATTTCATTCCTCTCGCCGAGGAGTCCGGCCTGATCGTGCAGATCGGGACGTGGGTACTCGAGCAGGCGTGTGCCTTCGGCGCGCAGCTCATCTCGGAGGGCCGCGAAGGGATCCGAGTCGCGGTCAACGTCTCCGCCCGACAACTTCAAGACGACGAGTTCGCACACCGCGTGGCCGAATGCCTCGATGCGCACGACCTTCCTCCAGATCGGCTGACGCTCGAAATCACCGAGAGCGTCCTGCTCGCCGCCGGCGACCACGTCCAGCGACAACTCGAATCACTGAAGACACTCGGCGTAATGTTGGCACTCGACGACTTCGGCACCGGGTACGCATCGCTCGCATACCTCCAGCGCTTCCCCGTCGACATCCTCAAGATCGATCGGACGTTCACCGCCCAAATCGCCTCGACCGCGGAGCCGGTTCTGCTGAAAGGAATCATCGAACTCGGATCGGCACTCGGCCTCACGCTCATCGCCGAAGGAATCGAAACGATCGAGCAGCATCAAATCGTGCAACAACTCGGCTGCCACGGCGCACAAGGCTTCTACTTTGGATACCCCGAACGCATCCCCGTGACCGATCTTCTCGTGCCGGCCATCGTGGCGTCACCAGCCCACGACGCCGGTAAGTAGACGAACGCAACCCCGGTTCGATCGCGATCTGCTCCAGATCGCGACCGCCGTCTGTGGCTTGCCCGCGTGCTTACTCTGACGGGCCGAGCAGATCGCCACCCGGGTTCTCTCCAGCGCATCGGCTCTGTGGAGGACAGCGGACGGAATGCCCCCGACAAGAATCGAACTTGTGCACGCGGTTTAGGAAGCTTCTTGCACGCTCCGGGAATTGCCTGTAAACGACGTGGCTCTCAGTGATCTGGGTGGGGTGTGCGCCAGTGATTGCGCCGGTCTCGCTCTCGAGATCTTTGCGGCCCCGGTGGAAGGACAACTGCCGCGTCGGGAGGTTCCCGCCTCGGCGCTCGCGCAGCACCTCGGGCCGCGTTACGCTCACGGCAGGGATGACCTGCTCTGCGTGTGGAACCGAGAACAGGCCGACGGCAAAGTTCTGCGGCGGCTGCGGTGCAGCTCTGGCCGCGAGCTGCCCCGCATGCGGCGCGGCGAACGACCCGGGCCTTCGGTTCTGCAACGAGTGCGGGGGCGCACTCGGTGAGACTGCAGCCTCGGCCGTTTCGGTTCCTGCGCCTGTCGCCGAGCGAAGGCTCGTCTCCGTGCTCTTCGCCGACCTCGTCGGGTTCACGACGCTGTCGGAGAACCGCGACAGCGAGGACGTGCGTGAGCTGCTCTCGCGCTACTTCGAGACGGCTCGCCGCTTGATCGAGCTGTACGGCGGAACCGTCGAGAAGTTCATCGGCGACGCCGTTATGGCCGTGTGGGGGACGCCCGCCGCGACCGAAGACGACGCCGAGCGAGCCGTCCGCGCCGCCCTCGACCTCCTCGCCGCGGTTTCTGCCCTCGGACAGGAGGTCGGTGCCGAGGGCCTGCGAGCCCGGGCAGGCGTGCTGACCGGGGAGGCTGCGGTGACGCTCGGGGCGGAGGGCCAGGGGATGGTCGCCGGCGATCTCGTCAACACGGCCTCGCGCATCCAGTCGTCCGCCGAGCCCGGCCAGGTGCTCGTCGGCGAGGCCACGCGCCGCGCCACCGAGCAGGCGATCGTCTATGCCGAGGCTGGAGCCCACGAACTGAAGGGCAAGCTCGAGCCGATTGAGCTCTGGCGCGCCGTCCGGATCATCTCCGGGCGCCAAGGCGCGCAGCGCTCGGTCGGACTGGAAGCACCCTTTGTCGGGCGCGACCGCGAGTTGCGCCTCGTCAAGGAGCTCTTTCACGCGTCGGCAGAGGAGCACAAGGCGCACCTCGCCTCGGTTACCGGCATCGCGGGCATCGGCAAGTCGCGCCTCGTCTGGGAGTTCTACAAGTACTTCGACGGGCTGGCCGACACCGTCTACTGGCACCGCGGCCGCTGTCTCGCCTACGGCGACGGTGTCACCTACTGGGCCCTCGCGGACATGGTGCGCATGCGGGCTCGGATCGCCGAGGACGAGGAGCCGGCCTCGGCGCTCGCGAAACTGGATGCGACGCTGTCGGAGACGATTCTCGACGGCGATGAGCGGAGCTTCGTCGAGCCGCGGATAGCGCAGTTGTTGGGGCTCGCGGACGCTGCACCGGGTGATCGGGCCGATCTTTTCGCCGCCTGGAGGCTCTTCTTCGAGCGGCTTGCCGACACCTATCCCACGGTGCTCGTCTTCGAGGATTTGCAGTGGGCCGATGCCAGCCTGCTCGACTTCATCGAGTACCTGCTCGAGTGGTCACGCTCCTCGCCGCTCCTCGTCCTCACGCTCGCCCGTCCCGAGCTCGCGGACCGGCGCGCGGGGTGGGGCACCGGCCTCCGCAACTTCACGTCGCTCTACCTCGAGCCGCTCGGCGACGCCGCGATGTCCGAGCTACTTGCGGGCCTCGTCCCGGGGCTGCCTGCCGCCCTGCGCGACCAGATCCTGGCACGGGCCGAGGGCGTGCCGCTCTACGCGGTCGAGACGGTGCGCATGCTGCTCGACCGTGGGTTGCTCGCCGAGCAAGGCACCGCGTACGTGCTCACCGGCGAAGTCGCGTCGCTCGAGGTGCCCGCGACGCTGCACGGTTTGATCGCAGCGCGCCTCGACGGGCTTCCGGTCGAGGAGCGGCGCTTGCTGCAGGACGCGGCGGTCGTCGGCAAGACGTTCACGCGTGCCGCCGTGGTCGCCGTGACGGGGCTCGGTGAGGACGAGCTCGAACGGCTGCTCGCGTCGCTCGTCCGCAAGGAAGTGCTCTCGCTGCAGGCCGACCCGCGCTCGCCGGAGCACGGCCAGTACGGCTTCCTGCAGGACCTCGTCCGCCACGTGGCGCTGGAGACGCTCTCGAAGAGAGAGCGGCGGGCCCGCCATCTCGCTGCTGCGGCGCACCTGGAGAGCGCCTATCCGGACGACGACGAGGTCGTCGAGGTGCTCGCCTCCCACTACCTCGATGCGTACACCGCGCTGCCGGATGCCGACGACGCCGGTGAGATCCGCACGAAGGCGCGGGCGGCGCTCGAGCGTGCCGGCGACCGCGCGGAGTCCCTCGGTGCCCCCGGCGAAGCACGTCGTTACCTCGAACAGGCTGCAGGGCTCACCGACGCCGCACAGAAGCGAGCCGAGCTGCTCGAGCGTGCCGGCATGCTCGCGTTCGACGCGACCGATCTCGAGAGCGCAGCTCAGCTGCTCGCCGAGGCGATCGCGCTCTATGAAGCGGAGGGGGGCACCCACGCGGCGGCTCGCGTCTCGGGCCGGCTCGCCATGGTCGAGCGTTTCCAGGGGCTCTATGACGCAGCGAACGCACGAGCCGAGGCCGCATTCGCGGCCGTCGCGTCGGACGAGCCGGATGCCGACGTCGCCGAGATCGCGCTTGGGGTTGCGGCGGGGCGCCTCTTCCGCGGAGATCTCGAGCGCGCGGCGGAGCGGCTCGAACTGGGTCTCGGCGTCGCCGAGGCGCTCGGTTCCGCCGCTCTGATGTCACGCGGGTTCGTGCTCCGGTCGCAACTTGCCATGGCCCGGTCGCGTCCGCAGGAGGCCCTCGCATTCCTCGAGCGGGGCCTCTCGATCGCCCTCGAGCACGACCAGTTCGACCATGCGGCACGGATCTACTTCCACCTCTCCGACCGGGCCTTCCATCGGGACCGTTACGAGGACGCGCACGGCTACCTCCTCCAGGCGCTGAAGTTGGCGCAACGCCGTGGCGACCGCCGCGGTCAGATCGCCACCCTGGCCGAGTTGACGTGGCCGCTCAACATGCTGGGCCGGTGGGACGAGGCGCTCGAGCTATACGGGCAGATCGCGGAGGAGCACATGCTGGCCACGACGACACTGAGCGTGCTCGACGGTGTGGTCGCGATCCATATCCAGCGCAGCAATCTCCCCGAGGCAAAACGGATCTTGTCCTTGTTCGCGTCGCTCGAGACGGTGGCCGACGTCCAGGACCGTTCGTCGTATCTCGCCGGTGCGTCGGCGGTGCGTCTTGCGGAGGGCCGTTACGACGAGGCACTCCGTCTGGGCATCGAAGCCGACACCGTCGCCAGGACCGGCTTCGCGGCGAGCAGCCAGCAGTCGAAGCAGGGCCTCGTGGTCGCGCTCGAGGCGGCACTGGCTCTCGGGGAGCGGGGGAAGGTCGAGGAAATCGTCGCCGAGATCCTGGCAAGGCAGCCCGGTCTTCGGCCCCCCTATCTCGAGGCGCATGCGCTCCGCTTCAAGGCACGGCTCGAGGCCTCAGAGGCAGGCTTCGCAGACGCTACGGCGGCGTTCCGCACCCTCCGGACGCCGTTCTGGGTCGCCGTCGTGTTGCTCGAGCATGCCGAGCTGGTTGCGCAGGAAGGGCGCGCGAGCGAGGCGGAGCCACTCATAGCGGAGGCACGCGAGACGTTCGAGCGCCTGCGGGCGACACCCTGGCTCGAGCGGGCCGAGGCGATGTCGAGTCTCGGGCTCGTCGCGCGGCCCCAATAGACCCCCGTCGGGTCGTTTAGCGCTTGCTGCGCTCGACTCAATCCCGGCGACCACCCACGACGATCACGATGCTCCCAGTCGGTCACCCGAACCACGACGCAATCATGTTCGGAGACCGGATCGAGCTTAGCCGAGCGCAGCGGCGCGGCCAGTCGCGGTGATGAACTTCTGCCGGTTCGTGTGGTTAGACATCGGCGCTGCGAGCTCGCTGCTCGCGGCGCCGATGTCCCGCAAGAACGGCTCGTACGAAAGTCCGAACCTAACGGCGTGCAGGTCGGGTTCCGCGTGAGTCGAGTTGACGGCGCCGAACGGGGTTAGCGTTCGCGCTCGAGGAGCTCTTTGAGGCGCTGGTGGCTCATCGGGATCTCCTTACGGGCGTTGGCGCGGGCGAGCGGCGCGAAGAGCACGCCGACACCGTGGCCCTTGAGTTCGAATTCGAGGGTCAGCTTGGACCGTTTGCCGCCGTCGAGCGGCTCGACGGTGATGGTCCCAAGCGGGCGAATCGGGCCGTTGACACCTCGAAACGAGCTCTTGTGCGGCGCGTCGTGCTCGGTGATCTCGTAGCTGATATCGCGAGTGCCTCCCGGCAGCCGCCGTTTGTCCGTTGCGCGGCTGCCGACCTGCGTTGGTCCGTCGGTCTCGACGTGGACGCTCACTATTTGCTGCTGCCACTCGCCGTGCTTGGCCAGGTCCTCGTAATACCCGAAGACGTCTTCGGGTTTGCGGTTGATCTCGATGCTGTCGATGATCGGCGCCATCTGCGGGCTCTCCTGACGGGTGCCGGTGGCGCAAGTGGCGACCACCGTATTGGTTAGACTCTAAGTATGGCTAATAAGGGTGATCGAGTCAAACGTGCCTACGATTCCCGGCTCCGACTCGAGCGAGCGGATGCGACTCGGCTCGCGATCGCGGCTGCTGCCGGCCGCTTGTTCGCCGAACGCGGCTACGCCGCAACATCGATCGAGGAGATCGCCGCCGCCGCAGGTGTCGGCCGCGCCACCGTCTTCACCTCCGTCGGCGGCAAGCCGGAGCTGCTGAAAGAGGCCTACCGGCTCGCTGTCCGCGGCCCGGCCAACGCGAACACACCGCTCGGTCAGCAGGCGCGTAGCCGCAGAATCTCGGCCGAGCCCAACGCGCACAAGCTGCTCGCCGGCTACGCCGGCGTGATGGTCGAGGTCGGCCGCCGGCTCGCCCCGCTCTACGAAGCCGTCCGGGCGGCCGCGCACGCCAACCCCGACGCCCGCGAGTTCTGGCACCTCATCACCGAGGAACGACGCACCGCGGCGACCGGAATCGTCCGCCGACTCGCGGAACGCGACGCCCTGCTCCACGGCCTCGACCGCCAAAGCGCCAGCGACATCCTCTGGGTCCTCAACGACCCAGGCCTCTACCAACTGCTCGTCACACAACGGCGCTGGACACAACGCCGCTTCCGCAGCTGGCTCACCAACAGCATGCAAGCGCAACTCCTTGAACCACCGGACCGCACAGTCGGCAGATGACATCACGTTCTTGAGGTGGGCCGCGAAGTCGTGCGCTCCGGCTCCTACGGTCGACCGCACCAGGAGCGAGCGTCGCGTCGACGTAGTGGAGGTCGCCGTGGTTGAACATGCGCTCGAAGCCTTCGAGCGGATCAGTGCCCCCGACAAGAATCGAACTTGTGCACGCGGTTTAGGAAACCGCCGGCGCCTCCCGCGAGAGAATCGGGTCACGCATTCACGGGAATAGGTGACGAATCGACGTCCTTGCTCGGGCAGTGACCGTTTGGATTCCCCCGGTACTCGGACTAGATTCATGCGTGTGACGTCAGGTGCGACAACGACAAGGGCTATAGCGGGAGACCATCTCGACAGGCTGAACATGGTCGCGAGCTGGCACACCCACCTGAACACAATCAGCGCCGCTGGAATTGCCGCAACGGCGGCCATCGCAACCCACGCGAAGCACCGTCGGGCGGCATCTTCGCAGCCGCCGCACTCGTCTTCTTTGTCGTCTCGATTGCAGCAGGCCTAATGTCCTACTTTTCGACCATAGGAATCGTCGGTGAGGGTGACGCAACTCTCCTCAACCTCTGGAGCGGCTTCGCGGCCTGGGGCACGATCGCCGCCGCCGCGGGGTTCCTCTTCGCGATGATCGCGCTCGCGGCGTTCGGTGTGGCGAACGTCGCCTGAACCCTCGTGCTCCTTGCGACTAGGAGGTCAAATCAGTCGCGCTTTCATGACAAACCGTGACTTTGAACGCGAGCTCGCGATCGAATCGTGACGCGCGCAGAGGCGCAAGGTCAGCCGTGGAGGTCGCGGGTTGGGAGGTTGCGTCCGTCGGTGCCGGTGATTTCTTGAAGGGTGTCGGTGGTGTCGGTGACGGTGCCGTTTTCGGTGAGTTTTATGACGAGTCGGTTGACGTGCATCGATGCTGTCGTGCTGCTTGGTGTGAAGGCGGGTGTTGGTGTGGCTTCGACGCGGTAGTCGCCGTAGCCGGTGCTGTGGACGTTGCCGCTGGCGATCAGCGTGCCGTTTGTGTTGTAGGCCTCGACGCTGACGGTGACGACGACGGTTGTGGTTGGTGGTGTTGCGGGTGGGAGGACGCGTCCGCTGACGACGAACGAGTGGGGGTCGGGGACGATCGCGAGGTCTTGGACGGCGATGCCGGGGTTGCCCCAGTCGTGGGGCACGAGCAAGACGCCGCGGATGTAGTTGCTTTGGCCGAGGAGGGTTCCGGCGTTGTTGGTGACGTAGACGCTGTCCGGCTTGAAGCTGGTCGGCAGTTGCGTGCGTTGGTAGAGGCCGCCGCTGGTGGTGGTGGTGGGAGTGAATGTTGTTGAGCCGGCTGCGAATCGGACCTGCAGTCCGGCGGGTGCGGGCAGTCCCGGGTCGGGCTCGCCCGGCCCGAACGGGGAGAGCAACGTCACCCGCCCACCGAACACACGGCCCGGCCCTGACGGGGTCGAGCCCGCCACGATCACGGATGCCTGCGTTGTGCCGGTAGTCCCGGAGGATGTCGTCGCAGTCAGCGTGACGAGATAGGTGCCGGCTTCGCGGTAGGCGTGGCGCACCCTCGGCCCCTCGGCCCGGCTGCCGTCGTCGAAGTTCCAGCTGTAGACCGCGCCGCCTCCGTCGGTCATCGCCGCCGAGAACTGGACAGATTCCCGGGTGATGGGCGCGGCAGGCGTCACCGTGATCTGTGGTGTCGGCTTCTCAGCCGCCGGGAGCGTGGTCGCGGGACCCGATGGCGTTGAAGAGGGAGGCTCAGCTGTGAAGTGAGCGGCAACGGCGGTCGCCGCCGTGATCGAAACTGCGCAGCCACCGGTGCCGGAGCATGCGCCCGACCAACCGGAGAAGTTGGAGCCGGCAGCCGGGGTCGCGGTCAGCGTCACGCTCGTGCCGCTCGTGAATCCCGCCGAGCAAGTCGAGGGGCACGAGATCCCGGCGGGATTGGAGGACGCGGTGCCGCTGCCGTCAACCGTCACCGTGAGAGCCAGCGTCGGAGGGGGTGGCACGGCTTCGAAGGCGCCGATGTCGCAAGCGGGGCCTTGGGGGCGCGCAACGCCGCGCGCGTCCGTTGCCGCGCACCCGGCGCCGGCGTCGATCGCCGGGCTGCCAGCCTGGAGCGCAGCGGTCTGAACCGGCCCCCCGTTGTCGGCGAGCGCAGCGGCGAGCGGATCGGTCGAAGAGACGTCACCGGCGCTCGTGAGAGTGCAGTCTGCGAGGTCCGCGATGTTGTGGCCGAGCGATGTGGGCGTTCCGTTTCTGCAGTTTCCGCCCGAGTTGTAGGCGAGGACGGTGTTCTTCACGGTTGCCGTCCCACCGTCGAAGCGCAATGCACCGCCGCCGCCTGATCCGCCCGCTCCGTTGGAGACGATCGTGACGTCCTGAAGCGCGGCCGAGCCGCCGATGAGCTTCAGTGCGCCCCCGTTCGACGAGGTGGCCCCGTTGCCGGAGAGTGTGACGTCGGTAAGCGTCAGCGAGCCTGCGTTCGTGATCCCGCCGCCCCCGCCGAAGACCACGCTGTTGCTGGAGAAGGTCGCTGCGGAGAACGTCGCGATACCCGCGTTGAAGATGCCCCCGCCGCTGTTCGACACGCCGTTCCCATCGATCGTCGTCGCGTTCGCGGTGAGCGTGCCCGCGTTGTAGATGCCGCCGCCGGTACCGCACGAGCCCACGTTCGAGAACACGTCGACCCGCTCGAGATCGAGGGTGCCGCCGTTGTAGACGCCGACGCCGCCGGCGCAATCGAACGGCTGGCCGTGTTGGATCGTGAGTCCCTGCAGGACGACGTTCGCACCGGCCACGATCTGGAAGACACGGTCGAGATACTCGGCGGAGACGACGGACTGGCCGACGCCAGCGCCGGCGATGGTGACCTGTCCTGAGACGTCAAGGTCGCCCGTTGCCGGCTCGTTCGCGATCGTCGGGATGACGCCGAACGGCGTGCTCGGGTTCGCGATGGTGAGCGAATAGGTGCCGGCCGGCACTGTGATCTGAACCGCGCCGGCGGTTGCATCTGCTTCCTGAATCGCGGCACGGAGCGTGCACGCGCCGACGGCGTCGGCGCACATGCCGTTCCCGGGGGCCACGTCCACGGTGTCGTCGGTGCTGTCGACAGTGAAGACCGTCGACAGCGAGCGGGCGAGCCCGGCCGAGCTGGTACCGCCGAGACCGAATGTCGCGAGGAAGAGGAGCAGCCCGAACGCAAGCGACTTCCCCACCGAGCGTGCCTGCAATTGCCTTTGTGTCCCCATGATTTCCCCTCGGATCGACGGTGCGTGGCCCGGCGCGCCGCACCTGAGTGAGCACGCGCCATCTCCGGAGGCCGACCGTACGGCTCCTGGGTGCGGCTCGCGCCGGTGGAATCCCTAGGTTTCTCGACGGGGTTGATAGAACCCGCGAGTGATGCTGATCGGCCGCGACGCCGAATGTGCGGCGCTGGCGGCAGTGCTGGCCGCTGCGTGCGACGGCTCCGGCGGCACGCAGGTGATCGTTGGTGAGCCGGGGATCGGCAAGAGCGCAATGCTCCAGTGGGTTGCCGAGCGGGCCGATCCCGCACTTGTCGTCGTCGCCCGCGGGATCGAGTCGGAGGCGGACCTTCCGTACGCAGCCCTCCGCGACCTGCTGACACCGTTTTTCGATCAGCTCGGGCGGTTGCCGGCCGCCCAGGCCGGTGTGATCTCGGGGGCGATCGGTCTCGGGCCGCCGAGCGGTGTCGATCGGTTCGCAGTCGGAGTGGCCACGCTGGCCCTTCTGACAGCCGCGGCGGAGAGCAGGCCGCTCCTGCTCGTCGTCGACGACCTGCAGTGGATCGATTCGGCGTCGGGCGGCGCGCTCGCGTTCGCAGGCCGTCGGCTGGAGGCGTTGCCGGTGCTGATCCTCGCGTCGGAGCGCACCACCGCCGGTGCGCAGACCTCGCGGCTCGTGGAGGCAGACGTGCTGTCGCTCGGGCCCCTCGCCCCGGCAGACGCGGCGTCACTGCTCGCTGAGGGGATTCCTCCTGCTGTGGCCACGCGCATTCTCGATACCGCGCGTGGGAATCCGCTGGCGTTGCTGGAATTGCCGCAGTTCCTCACCGACGGCCAACTCGCGGGAGTCGAGCTGTTGCTCGACCCGATCCCGACCGGCAACGGCCTCGCGCGCGCATTCGCCGCGCAGCTCGGGCCTCTTTCGGACGCGGGACGACAGGCGATCCTGCTCGCCGCCGCCGACAGCTCCGGCGCGACGGGCGTCGTGCTCGGGGCGCTCGCCGCGCTCGGCCTCGACGAACGCGCTCTTCGCGAGGTCGAGGCCCTCGGCTTGGTCGCGCTCGACGCCGACCGGCTCGAGTTTCGCCATCCACTCGTGCGCTCCGCCGCGTATCAGGCGGATGGCGCCTCGCAGCGGCGCGCTGCTCACGCTGCCCTCGCAGACGCCGAGACCGACGCCGATCGCGCCGTCTGGCACGCCGCAGCTGCAGCTCTTGGCCCGGATCGCGAGCTGGTTGAGCAGCTCAGCCGGGCTGGAGAGCGAGCACTTCAGCGCGGAGCGCCCGGCGCGGGCGCGGCGGCATTCGAGCGCGCGGCAGCGTTCGCTGCGGATCGGACGGTCCGGGGGGAGCAGCTGTTGTCGGCTGCGCTCGCGCTCGGCGAGCTGGGAAGTCTCGTCCGGTCGCTGGAGCTCGCACGCGAAGCAGCGGCGGCGCTCGATGACTCCGTTCGGCATGCCCACGCGGTGACCCAGGTCGCCGGAGCGCAGATGGCGCTCGGCGACGTCGAACGGGCAGCCGCGGCGATCGTCGAAGAGGCAGAGCGGATCGCCGGCGTCGACCCAACCTTCGCGGCCGCGATGAGCGTGCTCGCACTCAATCTCCCGCTGCACCGGCTCCAGGCCGCCGCTGCATTGGGACTCGCAGAACAGGCGTGGGCATTCGGCGCAGCGGATCGCCCACGGATGCTCGTCGAGCACGTGGGCCTCGCTCTCAGCAAGGTGCTCGTCGGCGATCCAGAGGGGCGGGCAGCGCTCATCCGCCTCGCTCGTGACGTCCCGTCGGCCGGCGCGCGCGGGGCAGCGCAGGTCTCGGCGCTCGGTTGGGGCCTCGTGTGGGTCGAGGAGTATGACGAGGCGCGCAAGCTCCTCGGCTGGGCCACAGACCTGCACCGGCGCTCCGGCTCGCTTCGCTATCTCGGGGAGGCGCTCCACGCGCTCGCGGAGCTCGACGTTCGTGTCGGACGCTGGACGCAGGCCTACGCGCATGCGTACGAGAGCATCGATCTCTACATGGAGACCGGGCAGCGGGCCGAGCTGGGATTCGCTCGCGGCACGGTGGCTCGCCTCGATGCAGCATGCGGGAAGGACGACGAGTGCCGCGCCCAGTCGACGGCGGCATTTGATTCAGACGCAGTGTCCGGCCTGTCGATCGCGGGCGCCTACGCGAACGCCGCCCTCGGGTTGCTGGAGCTCGGACGCGGCAATCCGGAAGGGGCGATCGCACATCTCGAGATGGTCGAGCAGTTGGCGACTAGCGGTGGGCTCGTCGAGCCCTGGGTCGTTCACTGGGCACCGGATCTCGTCGAGGCAACGTCGCGTGTCGGAGATCTCGATCGTGCACACGAGGTTCTCGCAGCCTTCGAGGCTCGGGCGCGCGCGACGGATCGCCGTTCGGCGCTGGCGGCGGCGGCTCGGTGCCGCGGCATCCTCGCCGAAGGTTCCAGCTATCAAATCGAATTCGAGAGTGCGCTCGCATTGCACGAGCACGTCGATGCACCCTTCGAGCGTGCGCGGACGGAGCTCGCCTACGGCGAGCGTCTACGCCGTGCCGGACGCCGAACCGAGGCACGCTCGAAGCTCCAGAGAGCGCTTGCACGATTCGAACGCCTCGGTGCGCGGCCGTGGGCGGCGCGTGCGCGCGCAGAGCTGCGCGCGTCCGGTCAGACCGTGCGCACTCCGGAGCAGCGATCTCAGAACGACCTGACACCCCAGGAGATTCAGGTCGCAGCGATTGTCGCGGCTGGTGCCACCAACCGAGAGGCGGCCGCTGCGTTGTTCCTCAGCGGGAAGACGATCGAGTTCCACCTCGGAAACGTTTATCGCAAACTCGGCGTTCGCTCTCGGACAGAGCTGGCGCGCCGCCTCTGAGCCTGCCGTCCTCGCGGTAGCGGCATGACTCGACTTTGACCTTGGAAGGACTCCGGCACTGGGAGAGCGAGGGAGAAGTTAGCCACACCCGGATTGGATGAACCGGCCGGACGGGTGGCATCGCGGATGCGGGATGAGGCCGATGCCTGACTTGTCAGGCACTTTGAGCCGCGGTGGCATCAGTGCACCTGCGGTCGATGGCTGCCTGAGAAGGCGCGGCGGTGCTCTGCGCGTACGTGTCCGGAGTACGCACCGACCTGGGCGCGGGACACGCGGCGGCGGCTGTTCGTGAACCTGGAGCAGCTGAAGCTCTCGGTCATGTTCTCGGTGACGGCTCCGGGGGCCGACCTGTATCCGTTCGACCCTCAGTTCTGTTCGCATTCGCCCAGTAAAAGATGCAGTGGCGCGATCGGGTGCCGGGTCGCTGCCGACGAAGCGGAGGCGTTCAACCGCCATGCGGGAAAGTGGTGGAGCGAGCTACACCGCACCGCCAAGACGCGGGCAGACCGCGCGACCGGGTTCAAAGGGAAGCTGGCTACGCGAGTCTGGGAGAAGCAGAAGCGCGGGCTGGCGCATCTGCATGGCGTTATCTCCGTGGAGTCGCCCGCGCATGAGCGTTGGGCTGAGGCGTACATCAACGCGCTGCGCGAGCTCGCTCCGCGCTACGGGTTCGGTTTCGTCGACGGCTGGCACAAGGTGGGTCGGAAGTTCTGGCCGGGCGTGCAAGCGGCGGCTTACCTGTCGAGCTATTTTGCTGGCGGCCGCGGCCGAAAGATGGCCATCACCGAAAATGTCCTAGCGGGCGATCTTCCTCGGTTGGTTGTGTTCGTTGCGAGGGATCTCACGTTGATGACCGGTTGCACTATGCGGAGTCTCCGGAATGCCCGCCGGCTGTGGGCGTCGCGCGAAGGGCTGATCGAGCGGCCGCGCTTCAGTCTTGATGAATGCCTCATGGCCGCTGCGATGCTGAATCCCCGGCGGCTCGAGTGAGGGACAGGGTTGCGACGCTTATGCAGCCAGGATCTGGTCGAGGATCGACTTCATGGACTCAGGACGATGCTCGGACATTGCAAGCTTGTCGAGGACGACATTCCGGAACGGCTCGTAAGCGACTCCGCCGAGATGCGCACCGACAAAGCGCTTAAGGATGAGTCGGCCTGGAAACGCTCGGGTCCATTCGTCAGTATCAAGAGCAGTCGCTAGCTCGCTGCGAACTTCGGCCGCCCGCTGGGTGAGCGCTTCCTCCGTAGAAGCAGCGACCACGGCTGCGATGCGGCCGGCTGAAGCCGTGATCGACGGTAGAAGGCTCTGCGCGACCCCGTTAGTGTCGGGCGAGCCTTTAACGTTGATGGCCGTAACGATCTGCTCGTTGACTTCCGCCTGGATGCGCTCCAGCGTGAGTCTGTCCAATAGTTCGGCCGCCTGAGTCTTTAACGCAACCATCACCTCATCGTCGGACGAGAAGAGCTCGCTGCCCGACAGGGTCGCGCACGCCTCGCGGATCGCTGAAGGAACCAGCAAGAAGTTTTCAACGTGGTAGACGTCCCACGTGAACTCTTGCGTGTGACCCTCTGGTGGTACGTAGATTTCGGCGTCCTTGTCCACGATGGCGAAGAAGCGGTTAGCAATGCCAACCTGGCTGACGGTCTCGTTGAGCGCGGCGTACAAGCTGCGTACGCGCCTCTTAGATCCCGCGCTGACTAAGTTGACGCGCTTTGAGAAGTCTGGGAAGAGGCGACGGATGAACTTCTCGTCGAACGCGTCCTCACTAGCACCCTCTAGGATGACGAGCTTCGCGTGGGGCCGATATGCGGCAAGGTCGCCTACAAGGTCGACGACGACGCGCTCAACATCGTCGTCGAGCACTACTTCAGATGCTTGATTGCCGGTTGAAGTCGTAGCAGTCAGCATGTGGTAAACGCGATAGTTGGAGTTGCCGATTGCCTGGCGGAGCAGGGTGTCGGAGTGCGTCACGAGCCAAAGCTGGTTGCCTTGAGCGACTCCGAGATGGCGATAGTAAAAGTCGGCAAAGCCTTGGAGCAGGCTCGGATTAAGGTGCAGTTCGGGCTCGTCCAATAGGATCACTGAGCCGCGCGGAATGGAGTTCCTGAGTCGCAGGTACCCGTAAAGGATTTCCTTTTCGCCGGAACTCAGGTCGTCGATGTCATGAACAGCACCGTCCCCCACGCGAACGGGGAAGGCGAGACTTCCGCCGCGTTCAGGTCGCACGCCTTCATACTCTTTGTCTGGGAAGAACGTCCGGAAGAGCTCCTTTAGAGTCTCGTTGAGATCCTCGCTCGCTTCGGGTGCATCACCCGATTCAGCAGAGATGAGGGTCCGTAGGTAGCCGGACGCTAGCTCGGTCTTGACGTTCTGATACTTGGCTTGCCAGTTATAGAGAGACTGTGTCCTGCGCTGATTTTCGAATTCGCGTGCGTCGAGATTGATGCCCTGAAGCGCCTGCCGGGGGTAGGCGCGTTGCGCGCTGTGGTACTCGATCACGCCCAAGTGCTGCGGCTCGTACGCCTGGAACGAGACTTCGGCCGGCACGCATTCCTGGATGTCTAGATTGGAATCCGGTGTGATGGCGACGAGTAGCTGATGTTCTTCGTTGTTGTTGAGGGCGGCAACAAGCTTGTTGGTGATCTCGTCGATTAGCGCCTGGACTGCGTCGCGATGTTGTGCGAGTTGTGTCGCGATCGCCATGCGGTTGAAGCTCCAGTGATCCATGCGCTGCCCCGTCGCGCGCTGCCAGGCCAGCGGCCATACAAGGTCGGCCGCGTTGGCAATCAGAAACTCCCGCTCTGTCTGGCTGAATTCGATGGTTGCCGCGATCTCAACGGGCTCGTTGAGATCCCGAAACATCGCTCGGATCGCGGTGCGATCCTGCGGGTTGATGGCGAACTCGCCGAACCATTGCATGTACTCGTCGGCCTGATAGCCCCCGTAGACGGATTTGAGCAGTCTGATCGCGTCAAAGACGCAGGACTTTCCTGAACCGTTAGGCCCCGCGATGACGATGAAGTCCTTGAGATCGTCGACCTCAAATAGCCGCACGGCGCGGAGGTTCGCCACCCGCAGAGAACGAAATTTCAAAGGCTCTCCCTCACTTTCTAGCGGCAACCATAGTCAACGATTCGGCTGCTAACCCTCAAGGCGTTCTACAAGACTTGATCCTGTACACCACCCCGGTAACACAAGCACTTGACGTTTCGTATTACTTGATTCATGCTGCGCGTATGACAGAGAAGAAGCAGCAGCTCAGCGGGGTTCTCAACCTTCGCATCGACGACGCGCTCGCGCGTGAGGTCGATCGCATTGCCGGGGTGGAGGCGACTTCGGCTAGCGAGGCGGCCAGGAAGCTACTCGGATACGGCGTGGAGGTCCAGCGTCAAATCGAGGCGAGCTACCTGCGTCTCCCTTACAACCTGGATCGCGAGACGGTCGAGGGGCGCCTCGTTATCGAAGCAGCGTGGAAGCCATATACCCAGCGCGAGCTGTGGGACAGGGAGGACGCTTTCGAAGCGCAGCTCTCCGATGCGGAGGACAGGGCGTCGCGGTGATCGAACCGCATTACAAGGGTCAGCAGTTGGCTGACCTCCTGAACGTGAACCAGCTCGGTCGTTACGACTTAGCCGGACCGTACAGGACCTGAGCCAAATCTGCTGGCGTCGGTAAGACACTGAACGACGTGGCACGACTGCGTTCGCGTGTCGAATCTGACACGGAATCTGACACGCCTGGATGCGCGGGGTTAGTCCGCGGGCGTGCCGCTTGGCAGCCGGCCGAGTAGCACCGAGAGCGTCCACCTTAGAGCGAGCTGAACTCGCACATGCGTAGAGAGCCTCGGGGCTAGCTGTCCCTTTCTAGACGGCTCCACTCTGATTGATGAAATCCTGCATCACGGACAGCTCTTCGTTGAGAGACACTCGCTGCTCGCGAAGTGCCCTAACTCGCCGCGATAAGCGCTGGGCGGCAACGACGGATAACCAAAGAACGTCTTGCGCAGAAGGTGGAGAACCAAGAACCTCCCGTTCGGATCCCGCGACCACGGCAGTGCGGGTCACCGGGTGTGGCGGTGGCCAGCACGCCCAGACCGGGACGCAGGAACGTCAGTCGACGACACGGATGGCGTGGCTGGAGGTATTGAGGCGCTCGGCGCCATCGTCGGTGACGAGGAAGACATCCTCCACACGGACACCGAAGCTCCCTTCGAAGTAGACGCCAGGCTCGATCGTGAACGCCATCCCGGGCTCGAGCGCTGTTGTATTGCCGGCGACGATGTACGGCGGCTCGTGCACGTCGAGGCCGATGCCGTGTCCGGTCCGGTGTGTGAAGTGCTCGCCGAGGCCGGAGTCGTCGATGTGCCGGCGCGCCACGGCGTCGATCTCAGCCGCCGTCACGCCGGGGCGGACGGCCTCGAACGCGAGCTGGTTTGCCTCGTCGACGATGGCGTGCACCCGGCGAACCTCGGGGTCGGGCTCTCCGAACTGGAACATGCGCGTGAGGTCGGCGCGGTACCCGTCCGAGGCGCCGCCGAAGTCGAGGATGACGGTGTCGCCCGCGGCGAGAATTCGTTCGGACGGGTGGTGGTGCGGCGAAGCGCTGTTCTCGCCGAACGCCGCTAGCCCGCTGCCGACGGGCTCGTTGCCGTGCGCGGCGAGGAGCTCCTGGATCGTCCGCACCACGTCGCGCTCGCTCGCACCCCGGAATCCGTGCGCGGCCAACTCCTCCACGACACGGTCGGCGACGCCGCTGGCGCGGCGGAGAGCGTCGAGCTCGAACGGTGACTTGCGGACGCGGACGGGAGCGAGCACGACATCGCCGTCGACGAGCTCGGCGCGCAAGCCGGCGTCGAGCAGCCCGACGAGGAAGCGCGCGTGGAGTTGCGCGCTGAAGGCCACCCTGGGCGGACGTCCTTCGCCGGTGGCGAAGAGACCGCACGCGACTGCGGACGCATCCTCGCCGTCCTTCCAGCCCACCCGTTCGACGAGATCTGGGAGGTGGGCGGCGGTCGGAAGCTCGAACTCGGGCATGACCAGGCGGGGCGCGCCGTCACGAGGAAGTACGAGCACGGTCAGCCGCTCGGAAGGCTTGACGTCGAAGCCGGTCAGGTAGCGCAGATCGGTCGAGGGGCCGACTACGAGCGTGTCCACGTCCTGACGCTCCATCTCGGTTCGCGTGGCGGCGAGGCGCCGGGCGTGCTCTCCCGCAGCCAGAGGCTCGACGGGCGTCATGCCGGTTTGGGGTGGGCGACCCAGGCGAATGTCATGATCAGGCGCTTGCTGTCCACAGTTAGTGCTATGTTACATAGCATCGTGAGCGCCTCTGCGGATGCGGCCGGGAGTCGCGGCCTCGTTGATCGCGCCCGTCGGACCCGCGGCCATCTCACCAACCAGCCGCGCCTGACAGCTGCAATGGAAAGCGCGGGGCTCGACGCGGTGATCGCCTCGTCGCCGGCAAATGTTACGTACACCGCCGGTGCCTGGCTCTCGCTGCCGCTGCTGTACTCGTTCGTCGTCACCGACGGATTGGGCCGGCGCGCAATCGTGATCAACGAGGCCGACACCTACTTCTTGCGGGATGTCTCCACCGTCGACGACATCCGGCCGTTTGCCTTCGGCCCCGACGCTGCGCAGGACGCGATTGCGCTGCTCAGGGACGTCCTCGCCGACTTCGGGCTCCTCGAAGGCAGGATCGGCATCGAGCTCGACTACCTGCCCTCGGCTGCGTGTACCGCGCTGCGGGAAGGCCTTCCGACCGTCGACTGGCAGGACGGGAGCGCCGCATTCGACTACGCACGGCTCGTCAAGACGGACGACGAGATTGAGCTCTTCCGGGCCGTCGTGCGTGCGACGGAGCAGGCGATCGAGGACGGGTTCGCGGCCGTTCAGGCAGGCGCGACGGAGAAGGAGCTTGCGACCGAGATGCAGGCGCGCGTCCTCTCGTACGGTGCCGACAGTCTCCTGCACGCCCACGTTCACGCGGGTGTGCACTCCACGGTCGTTCACGCGCTCTCGCTCGAAGAACCGATCCGGCCGGGCGAGGTGATCCACGTCGACTTCGGCGCGTGCTTCGCCGGCTACTCCACGGATCTCTCGCGGAACGCCGTTGTCGGCGAGCCGTCCCGTCGGCAGGCGGAGATCTACGGGCTGCTCTGGGAGATCCACCAGATCGCGCTTGCATCGGTCAAGCCGGGCATCACCGCGGCGGCCGTCTTCGAGGGACTGCAGCCCGAGTTCGCGGCGCGCGGCCTGGTGCATCCCTGGGGAACGATCGGCCACAGCACGGGTCTCGACGTCCACGAGGGTTTCGAGCTCGCTGTCGGAAGTGATGCTCTGCTCGAGCCGGGAATGATCGTGCAAGTCGAGCCGTCGCACATCGAGGCGGGAGACGCCCGCTATCACCTTGAAGACAGTGTCCTCATCACCGAAGATGGCTGTGAGATCCTCTCCAACGTGTCGACGACGGAGCAGCTCTTTGAGATCCGCTAGCAAGCGTACGAGCGTAGGAGGGCGACGGTGTTGAAGCCGATGGCGCGGGCCTCGAGCCTGAGGGAGCGAGCGACGGTCGCGATCCGCGCGGGGATCATCACCGGCGAGATCAAGTCGGGCGAGATCTACTCGGCCCCGGCGTTGGCGCAGCGGTTGGGCGTCTCGGCGACGCCTGTGCGCGAGGCGATGCTGGACTTGGCGAACGAAGGCCTCGTCGAGCCCGTCCGTAATCGAGGCTTCCGGGTCATCCCGTTGGTGGATCGCGACCTGGAGGAGATCTTCGAGCTGCGCCTCTACCTCGAGGTCCCGCCGGTGGTCGAGCTGGCGGGAAACCCGGCTCGGTTGACGGACGCCGTGCTCAAGCGCCTGAACGGACTCATCGACGAGCTCGAAGCGCAGGCCGCCGAGGGCGACCTCGCAGGCCTGATCGACACCGACCGCAAGTTCCATGGCGAGCTGCTCCAGCTCTCCGGGAACCGACGGCTCGTCGAGCTCGTCGACCGCCTGCGCGTCTACACCCGGCGGTACGGCCTGCCTCGCCTCGATCCCGAGACGCTGTTGGCAGTCGCCGTCGACCACCGGCGCATCCTCGAGGCGCTCCTCGCCGGCGACAAGGAGCGCGCGCGTGTCGTCATGGAAGAGCACCTCGAGGCGAACCGGGGCGTGCTTTCGTGGAGCGAAGAAGACGGTCCCTCGTCCAACACGCTCGATCCCGCCGTCGCTGCCGCCGCCGCGTCTAGACCAGCGGCAGCGTGACGTAGGACGGCCGTTCGCGGTCGTGAAAGATCGTCTGCTCGGCGATCGTCGCTGCGGATTCCAGGAAGTTGTTGTCGGCGCCCGTGTTCAGGTTCCGCTCGTAGCGGGGGAACCAGCTGCTCGTGATCTCGACGCGCACGCGGTGTCCGGGCAGGAAGCGGTTGGCTGTTCCGCCGAGGTCGATCTCGTAGCGCTCGACTTGGCGCGGGGTCAGGAGCGTCGGCGTCTCGAACGATTCGCGGAAGCGTCCGCGCAGCAGCCCGTGCGCGAGGAAGCGGGCATAGCCGTCCGGGTGCACGTCGACGAGCCGGACATGCCAGTCGGTGTCGCGCGCCGATGAACTCGCGTGCAGGACCACCGACAAGGGGCCGGCCACGTCGAGCGCCTGCTCGAGCGGCTCGCTGACATAGACGAGGACGTCGGGACGGTCGTCGACCACACGGTCGTCGATGGGGCCGTTGTGCATGCTCCACGCGCCCTCGACCGGATCGTCCGGGTCGTAGCGGAAGCCGTCGGGCTCTTCGTCGCGCGGTTCTTCCCGCGTGAGCTGTCCGTCGGCGCGCAGGTGGAAGCGTGCGAAGTCCGTGTCGGGGAACGGCCAGTCGTTTGCCGACCACCACTCGTTGGCGCCCATCGCGAACACCTGGACGCGGGCGTCGTCGGCCAGTTCCTCCGCCTCACCCTTGAGCCAGTGGTCGAAGAACCGGGTGACGTACGGCCCCAGCCCGCCGACGGCGCTCGGGCCGAAGTCGACCGCCTCGTTGCCTGCGCTGACGTCCGCCCAGTGCGCCCACGGTCCCATGACGAGCCGCTGCCGCTCGCGGCCCTCGGTGCTACCCCGTTCGCGGACGGCGCGGAAGTTCTCCAGCGCACCGTGCAGCGTCAGGTCGTACCAGCCGCTGATGTTCATGGCCGGGACGGAGAAACCGTCGAGCTTCTCCCGGTACGAGCCCTGGAGCCAGTATGCGTCGCGGTTCGGGTGGCTCATCATCTCGTCCCACCACGCGGGCACCGGCGCACCCGACGCCTCCGGGATCGCAGCGATCGGCAGGGTGCGGAAGTAGTCCTTCGTCTCGTGAAGGACGTTGGACATGAAGTCGCGGATCTGGAACGACCGACGCCCCATCGCGAGGAGGAGCTCGGCCATCGGCAGGTTGAACACGCCGTTGAAGATCGGGAAGCCCGACGCGAAGAGATCGGGTTGTGCTCCGATCGGCACGATTGCCTTCAGGCCGCGGGGGCGGTCCGCGGCGGCCGCCCACTGCGTGTAGCCGACGTATGAGCGGCCGATCATGCCGATGTTGCCGTCGCACCAGGGCTGATCGACGATCCACTCCACTGTGTCGAATCCGTCCGTCAGTTCGTAGATGTACGGATGCCACTCGCCGTCCGAGTTGAAGCGCCCGCGCACGTCCTGGATCGCCACGATGTAGCCGCGCCGTACGAGCGAGTGCATGAACTCGTGGTCGTAGGGCAGGCCGTCCTTGGCGCCGGGAGCGAGCTCGCGCAGGACGACTTTGTCGTACGGCGTCCGAAGGAGGACGACCGGAAAGGCGTCGTCGCCCGGCGGCCGCAGCAGGTCCAGGCAAAGAACCGTTCCGTCGCGCGCCTCGAACGTGAGGCCGTGACTCACGCGGCTCTCGTCGAACCGAAGCGGCGACTGAGGCTGCGTGGGGAGATCAGAACCGACTGCGTAGGACACGGAGGTACCCTCGCTTCCATTGGGCTTGACAAGCTATGTGGCACGTAACATAGTACTCTGCCTCGGGCCGGGAAAGCCGGTGAAGCACGATCGAGCGGGAGGTCGCGTTGGGTCATTTGCGGGTCGCGATGGACATCGGTGGGACGTTCACAGACCTCGTCGCCTTCGACGAGCGGGACGGCTCGTACGTCACCCGGAAGGTCTCGACGACGCCGGCCGATCTGACCGAGGGCGTCCTCGAGGGTCTCGACCAGCTCCTCGACTCGGCCGACGACATCTCGTTCATCGTCCACGGGACGACCCAGGGACTGAACGCCTTCCTGCAGCGCCGGGGCGAGCGCGTCCTGCTGCTCGCGACCCGCGGCGCGCGCGACGTCTACCACATCGCCCGCGGAGCCCGTCACGAGCTCTACGACTTGCACTATCGGAAGCCGCAGCCGCTCGTTCGGCGCCGCGACACGATCGCGATCACCGGCCGGCTCGACTACCGCGGCGAAGAAGTCGAGCCGTTGAGCGAGGCTGAGCTCCGCGCGGCCGCCGGGCAAGCGCGCGACGAGGGCATCAAGGCCTTCGCCGTCGCCTTTCTCTTCAGCTATCTCAACCCGGTGCATGAGCTCGAGGCCGAGCGGATCATCCTCGAGGAGTTTCCGGAAGCATCGGTTTCCCTCTCGCATCGCGCCGCCCGTGAATGGCGCGAGTACGAGCGGACATCATCGACCGTTCTGAACGCGTACATCGCTCCGGTCGTCGAGCGCTACCTCGACCGGCTACAGCGCTCGATGACCGAGCGCGGCCTGACCGTGCCGCTGCACGTGATGCAGTCGAGTGGCGGGATCCTCACCGCCCAGACCGCGAGGGAGCAGCCGATTCAGACGCTGCTGTCGGGGCCTGCCGGCGGAGCGATGGGCGGCGCCGCGGTGGCGGAGATCCTCAGCAGACCGAATCTGCTCTGCGTCGACATGGGTGGCACGAGCTTCGACATGAGCCTGATCGTGGATGGCCAGCCGGACACAGTTCAAGAGACGGAGCTGGAGGGTCTGCCGCTGCTGATGCCGATCGTCAAGATCCACACGATCGGGGCCGGCGGCGGCTCGCTCGCCTACCTCGAGGCGGGTGGCCTGCGGGTCGGGCCTGAAAGCGCCGGGGCACAGCCGGGGCCGGCCTGTTATCGACGCGGCGGTACCCAGCCGACCGTGACCGACGCGAACCTGGTGCTAGGGCGCATCGACCCCGCTTTCTTCCTGGGCGGTGCCATGCAGCTCGACGTGGAGGCTGCGCACGCAGCGGTCGCATCGCTCGCAGCGAAGCTCGGCATGGAACCGCTCGAGCTCGCCGAGGGCATCCTCGACGTCGTCAACGCCAAGATGGCGCAGGCGATCCGCACGATCACCGTCGAGCAGGGGATCGCGCCGGCCGACTTCGCGATCGTCGCATTCGGGGGCGCGGGCGCGATGCACGCGGCCTTCCTCGCCGAGGAGCTCGAGATCCCCGAGGTCATCGTCCCGGTCTTCCCCGGCTCGTTCTCGGCGTGGGGGATGCTGCGCACGAAGCTGCGCCACGATTTCACGACGCCGTATTACAAGGCGGCGACCGAAGCTGATCGCGCGGAGATGAAGAGGCTGCTCGACGAGCTCGCAGACGAGGGCCGCCGAGCGCTCCGCAGCGAGGGAGTCGCAGAGGACAAGGTCGAGGTGACCTCGCTCGTGGACATGCGCTACGTGGCGCAGGAGTTCTCGCTCCCGGTGCCTCTCGATTCGTCCGAGCTCGACGACCCCAACTTCGCAGCCATCGTGGCCGAGCGATTCCACCAGGCCTACGACGCGCGCTACGGGCACGCGAATCCGTCCGCCCCGGTCGAGTTCGTCAGCGTGCGCGCGACGACCTACGGCGATCTCGGCCGCGCGGAGGCCAAGCGGCTGAACGGCGCGCAGCCCGACAGCCACGACGCGTCGTCCCGCAAGGTGATCTTTGCTCGTGCCGAGCACGAGGCAGCGGTGGCGGTGCGCGACAGCCTCGCCCCGGGCGCGAGTCTCGCCGGCCCGGCGATCGTCGAAGAGCCGACCGCCACGACAGTGGTGCCGCCCGGTTGGGTCGCCACCGTCGACGAGCACGGATTCCTCGTCCTCCGCAACCAGAAGGACCGCAGATGACCGTCACGCACGATCCCGCCTCCACGCAGGTCGACCCGATCACGACGGAGATCATCAGAAATGCCTTTCTCTCCGCCGCCGAGGAGATGAACGCGACGCTGATCCGGTCGGCGTACAACGCGATCATCTACGAGGCCAAGGACTGCTCGGTCGCGTTGCTCGACGAGAACAAGCGCGCGCTCGGCCAGTCGGCCGGCCTTCCGATCTTCCTCGGCAACCTGGAGATCTGCATCCAGCTGACCGAGGACGCCTTCGGCGCCGAGGTCTGGGCTCCGGGAGACGTCTGGATCATGAACGACTCGTACATGACCGGCACCCACCTGGGCGACGTCACCATCTTCGCGCCGATCTACTACGGCGAGGAGCTTGTCGGCTTCTCGGCCTCGCGCGCGCACTGGCTCGACATCGGCGCGAAGGACCTGCCCGCACCGACGGACTCGACCGAGATCTACCAGGAGGGCATCCGCCTCGGGCCGACGAAGGTCATGGAGGGCTGGAAGCTCCGCGACGACATCGTCGACATCCTGCAGCGGAACTCCCGCTTCCCGTACACGCTCGTCGGGGACCTGCACGCTCAGATTGCGGTCGCCCGCACCGGCGAGCGCCGCCTCAGCGCGATCATCGACCGTTACGGCCTCGAGACGATGCGTCAGGCCCGCGACGAGATCTTTGCGCAGAGCGAGGCGCTCGACCGCGCGGCGGTCGCCGCGATCGCCGACGGCGTCTACGAGGCTGAGGGCTCCCTCGACAACGACGGCGTCACCGACGACGAGTTCTGGGTGCGCATGAAGATCACCGTCGACGGCGACCGCATGCTCGTCGACCTGAGCGAGTCGAGCGGTCCGGCCCGGGGCGCGATCAATTGCGGCGAAGCCCAGGCGATCTCCGCCTGCCGCGTCGCGTTCAAGCGGCTCGTCAACCCCGACCGGCCGGTCACGGGCGGCACGTTCGTCCCGCTGGACGTGAAGGTGCGGAAAGGCTCCTTGCTCGCGGCCGAGGAGCCGGCCGCCTGCCAGTGGTACTTCAGCCCGCTCGGCCTCCTGATCGACCTGTTCGCCAAAGCACTCGCTCCGGTCATGCCCGAGGTGGTCGCCGCGGCGCACCACGGCGACTCGATGGTCAACTACATCACCGGGCTGCGCGACCGCAACGGAAACCTGTTCGTCAACGTCGACTGCCTGGTCGGCGGGTGGGGCGGCTGGCAAGGCTCCGACGGCGAGAGCTGCCTGATCAACAACGTCAACGGGTCGATCAACGACTTCCCGATCGAGATCGTCGAGTCGCGGTATCCGTTGCGCGTCCGCGAGTACGCCGTTCGTACGGACTCGGCAGGCGCGGGCAAGTGGCGCGGCGGGTGCGGAACGATCCGCGAGTTCGAGATCGAATCCGAGGACGTCTGGATCAGCCTCTGGTATGAGCGGTCGAAGACGCCGGCTTGGGGTCTGTTCGGCGGCGAGTCCGGAAAGCCGCCGGTGGTCGAGATCAACCCAGGCAGCGCGGATGTACGGCAGATGCTGAAGGTGAACCGTCTGCCGCTCAAGTCCGGCGACATCGTCCGCTGCCAGTCGGGCGGCGGAGGGGGGTACGGCGACGCGCGGGAGCGAGACCACGACTTGGTCGCGCTCGACATCGAAGAGGGGTTCATCACGCTTGACCAGGCCCGAGCCAGCTACGGCTACGAGCCGTCGTGAACGCACGGTCTCGTCCAGTGCCGCACGGTCGTGCGGCAGGAAGTGCAATGTCATATCTGACCAAAAAGAGGACAGGTGAGAACATGAGTAGGACGCTGAGGCTCTCCGCCGCTGCGCTCGCCGTGATCGCGCTCGGATCTATAACCGTTGCCGCCACGGCCGCCCCCGACAAGAAGGCTGCGACCTACAACGTCGCCTTCGTCAGCAGCATCTCGAACACGTTCACAGCCGCGATCTACAACGGCTTCAAGGATGCAGCGAAGGGCAAGCCCGTCAAGGTGACGATGTTCGACGTGGGCGTCGACCCGCAGAAGGAATACAGCACGATCCAGGACATCGTCGCCCAGAAGCAGTATCAGGGCATCGCGATGCTGCCGCTCGATCCGGTCTCCGTGATCCCGGCGGTGAAGGCAGCGATCAAGGCGGGCGTCAAGGTCGTCACCTTCAACAACCCGCTCGGCCCGGACCTGAACACGCTCCGGCCGCAGGTGCCCGGCCAGACAGCCGTCGTGATGGACGCGACGCAGTTCCAGCGTGGGATCTGGATGGGGCAGATGGCAGTGGATGCCTGCAAGGGCATCAACCCCTGCCAGGTCAGCTACATGCAGGGCCTCGCCGGCATCGCGGGCGAGACGGCGCTGCGCAACGGGTTCCGCAAGGGCATCGCGGGTCACAGCAGCGTGAAGTACGTCGGCAACCGCGCTGCGGGTGGTTACACGCCGCAGCAGGGCCAGACGGCAACCCAGGACCTGCTCCAGGCGATCCCGGGCCTCAACGTCCTGGCATCGAGCGACCAGATCGTCCGGGGCGCCTACCTTGCCTCGCAGTCCGCCGGCAAGACGAAGCAGCTGAAGCTGATCGGGCTCGGCGGAAGCTCGTCGGGCGTGGCTGCGACGCGTAGCGGTCAGTGGTACGGAACCGTCGTCACGCTCCCGTACGACATCGGGGTGCAGTCGCTCAACGTGCTGGTTCGCGGGATCAAGACCGGCGTGAAGGGCCTTGCGATCAACGTGACCACAGCTACCGGCACGAACCCGAAGCTCACCAAGAAGAACGCGGCGTCGTTCAAGCCGCAGTGGACAGGCTAGAGGACGTCTCGATCCGATCGCTCGGCTGAAAGCCGACTGATCAACGAGCCCCACACGCTCGCCTGGGGGCGGGCGTGTGTGGTTCGTGTTCGACCAACGCAAACCGAAATCGCACGTGTCGCCTTGGGGGTAATCGCAGAGTGAACGAGGTTACGCAGAGTCCGCAAGGAGAGCTCGCGCTTGCGCCTCAGGGACGCCTGGCGGGATTGTTCCCCCGCAAGCTCGGGATCTCCGTCGTGCGTGAGTACGGCATCGTCGCGAGCTTCATCGCGGTCTTCCTGATCCTCGCCTTCTCGAGCAACGTCTTCCTGACGAAGACGAACGTGTTGAACATGCTCGATCAGACCGCGCCGACGGGAATCATGGCCGTCGGCGGGACGCTCGTCTTCATCGCCGGCGGCTTCGACCTTTCGATCGGCGCCGTCTTCGCGATCTCGGGTGTGCTCGCGGCGAAAGCGGCGCCGTCGCTCGGACCGTCCCTGTCCTTGGCTCTCGGCGCTCTCGTCGGACTCGGTTTCGGGGTCTTGAACGGCCTGCTCGTGACGATCGGCCGCATCAATGCGTTCATCGCCACGCTCAGCACGCAGCTCGTCATCCGCGGGCTCGCCGTCGCGATCACCAGCGGCTACCTGATCGTCGTCACCAACCCGGGCTTCTCTCACTTCGGCCAGGGCCGGGCGCTCGGAGTCACCTACGGGCCGTGGGTCTGGTTGATCTTCGCCCTCTGCGCCGGTGTGATGCTCTCGCGCACGAGCCTTGGCCGCTTCATCTACGCGAGCGGTGGAAACCAGGAGGCTGCGCGCCTCTCGGGCGTGCGCGTCCCACTTGTCCGCGCTATCACCTTTGCCATCTCCGGCTTTTCGGCGTCGCTCGCCGGCGTGTTGATCGCCTCTCGGGTGTCGACGGGCCAGGCCGACGCCGGGACCGGAATCGAGTTCACGGTCATCGCCGGCATCGTCATCGGCGGCGTGAGCATCTTCGGCGGCGAAGGCGCAATCTGGCGCAGTGTTCTCGGCGTCCTGTTGCTCACGATGATCGGCAACGGCTTCAACCTGCTGGGGATCAACCCCATCTACTCGCAGGTCTTTCAGGGGGGAATCATCCTGCTCGCAGTCGCGGTCGACTCGTGGTCACGGCGTTCCACCTGATCTTTCGCATCGTCCACTTTTCCCAACACTGGAGTTCATAGCGACATGACTACGCAGACCTCGGAGCCGAGCACGCCGACCCTTGCGGACTGGAACCGCGAGCTCGAGCCATTCGAGAACCTCGACCGTCTCACCACCGTCGAGATGCGAACACAGGGCATCCCCAAGGGGATCGTCCGCCACCTTTACGCGGCGGCACGCGGCAACGAGCCGCTGTCGTACGTCCTTGCCGAGGCGTTGCTCGCGCGTTCCGGCGGCAGAGTCGCGGTGTTCACCGGGATCGTCATCCCTCAGCATCTGCCCAAGGGCGAGATCGACGGGCCGATCGGATCGTGTGTGCTTGCCCAGACGCTCGAGAAGCTCGGCTCCCCGGTCGACGTGATCGTCCCGGTCGAGATGGTCGACGTTGTCGAGGCGATCAAGCGCGCGCTCGACGGGTCGTTCGAGGTCCGGCACGAGGCGCGGGCGGTCGACGAGTACGAGGCGGTCATCACGATCGAGAAGCTCGGCCGCAACCGGGCCGGCGCAACCCACACCATCCTCGGCTCGCCCGTCGAGCAGGACTTCAACGCCGACGACTTCGTCGATCAGCTCAACGCCTCCGGGCGCCTGACCGTCGGCATCGGTGACGGCGGCAACGAGGTCGGCTTCGGGGGAATCTACGACCAGGCCCGTGAGCTCGTGCCGCGCGGGCGCGATTGTGGCTGCCCCTGCGGCGACGGCATCATCACCGCGACGGCCACGCAGCTTCTCTTCCCGGCTGCCGTCTCGAACTTCGGCGCGTACGCGGTCGTCGCCGCGCTGGCGCTGCTCGCGGAACGGCCGGAGCTCGCGCCTTCGCCGGACGCTGTCAGCAGCGCGATCGACGCGGCTGTGCGCAAGGGCTGCATCGACGGCGGCACGTTCGTCCCGCATGTGCTGGCCGACGACGGGATCCCGCTCGAGGGCATCAAGGCCGTGGTCGGTGTGATGCGCACGATCGTTGAACAGTCCTTCCGGACCACGCCGCGCAGCGAGTGAGCCCGGGGGCCCCAGTGTCCGCTCGTCCGCGTCGGATCGAGCTCGACGAGATCGCCAAGCGCTTCGGTGGTGTGCAGGCCGTGCGCGGCGTCACTCTCGGGTTCGACGAGGCCTCGATCGTCGGCCTCGTCGGCGAGAACGGGGCGGGCAAGTCGACGCTCGGGAAGATGCTCGCCGGCGTCGTCCACCCCGACTCCGGGCGAATCCTGATCAAGGGCGAGGAGGTGCGGTTCCGCTCGCCGCGGGACGCCCTCCGCCAGGGCATCGCGGTGATCACGCAGGAGCTGTCGATCATTCCGAAGCGAAGCGCCGTCGAGAACGTCTTCCTCGGCGCCGAGCAGCCGTCGCTCGGCTTCGTCTCCAAGTCGGCGCTCGCCAAGCGGTACGCCGCCCTGGCCGAGCTGACCGGCTTTGCGATCGAACCGGACACGCTGGCCGGCGAGTTGCGGATCGCGGAACAGATCCGCATCGAGATCATGCGTGCGCTAGCCCGGGACGCGAGGGTGATCGTGATGGACGAGGTGACAGCCTCGCTGACGTTCGACGAGTCCGAGCGGCTGTTCGAGATCGTTCGGGCGTTGCGCGAGCGCGGGACGACGGTCATCTACATCTCTCACTTCCTCGACGAAGTCCTTGCGCTCGTCGACGACGTGCACGTAATGCGCGACGGCGCTCTCGTGAAGAGCTCGACTGCGAGTGCGGAGACGCCGCAGAGCCTGGTCAACGCCATGGTCGGCCGCTCCTTCGACATGACATTGCCTCCCAAGCAGCTGCCGCCCGCCGACGCACCGGTGGTGTTCGCGGCGCGCAACATCACTCGGCGCGGGATCGTCAACGACGTCTCGGTCTCTGTCCGGGCGGGGGAGATCGTCGGCATCGCCGGCCTGATCGGGAGCGGCCGCAGCGAGTTCGTGCGGGCCGTCTTCGGCGCCGACAAGCGCGACGCCGGCATCATCGAGCTGCTCGGGAAGCCCGTCAAGGTGAAGTCGCCGGGCGATGCCGTGCGCGCCGGGATCGCGATGGTCCCGGAGTCGCGCAAGGACGACGGACTGATGATGCGACGGTCGATCGTCGAGAACGTGACGCTGCCGCACATCGGCAGCTTCACCCGCGCCGGGTTCCTGGACAAGCGCGACGAGGGAACCAAAGTCGCCGAGATCACCGAGAGGCTGGATCTCCGCGCGTCATCGGTTCGCGCGCCGGTGGGTGCGCTGTCGGGCGGCAACCAGCAGAAGGTCCTGTTCGCCAAGTGGCTTCTGCGCGCTCCGAAGGTGCTGATCGCAGACGAGCCGACCCGCGGAGTCGACGTGGCCGCGAAGCTGCAGATCTACGAGCTCATCGCCGACCTTGCGCAGCAGGGCCTCGGCGTCCTGCTGATCTCTTCCGAGCTCGAGGAGGTGATCGGCTTGTCGCACCGCGTGCTCGTGATGCGCGACGGTCGCATCGTTGCCGAGTTCGCCGGCGACCAGCTCGACCGCCAACACGTCATGCAGGCCGCGTTCGGTGCTCAGGTAGAGCCCGCGCCGGAGCTCGTCGCCTAGCCGGCCGATGGTGCTCTCGCGTGCGCTGATAGCTCTCTCGGAGAGTGAGAAGGCCGAGCGGCTCGTCCGCCGCGAGTTCTTCGCGCGGTCGGTCGTCAGCCGATTCGTCGCCGGCGACGGGCTTGCTGATGCGATCGCAGCCGGTGAAGGGCTCCGCCGGGAGGGAATCGGCGCGATCCTCGACCTGCTCGGCGAAGGGACGACCGACGCTGTCGGCGCCGAGGGCGCGGCCGACGAGTACTGCCGCGCACTCAGGGAGCTCCACACCCGCGGCCTCGACGCGACGATCTCCGTGAAGCTCAGCCAGCTCGGGCTCAACGTCGACCGCGGGGTCTGCGTGGAGAACCTGCTGCGCGTCTGTGGCCAGGCCCGCGAGAGCGGCAGCTCGGTCGAGCTCGACATGGAGGGCTCCGCCGACGTCGACGCCTCGTTGGACGTCTACCGGCAGGTGCAGCGCCAGCACCCGGACGTGCGCATTGCGCTGCAGGCCTACCTGCGGCGCACGCCGCAGGACGTCGAATCGATCCGGGGCCTGTCGCCGCGCGTGCGCCTCGTCAAAGGAGCTTACGCGGAGGATCCGGCCGTGGCCTTGCAGCATCGCGACGAGATCGACGAGCAGTTCGTCTTCCTCGCCGAGTGGCTCGCTCGCTACGGCTCGGCCCCGGCGTTCGGCACCCACGACGAGCGGCTGATCGATCGGATCGTCCCGCTCCTGCAGCGCGCCGGAGCCGAGGACTACGAGTTCCAGCTGCTCTACGGCGTCCGGTCCGACCTGCAACTGCGCCTCGCGCGTGAGGGCACGAAGGTGCGGGTCTACATCCCGTACGGCGACGCGTGGTTCCCGTATCTCACTCGTCGACTCGCCGAGCGGCCGTCGAACCTTCGCTTCTTCCTGCGCGCTGCGCTCTCGGCCCGACGGAACCGCGGATGAGCTTCCGCGTCGTCCCGATCGACCCGGAGCTGGTCGCCGAGGTACGCGCGACGCTGCAGACGCCCGGCTGGAATTACCCCGCCGCGGTCGAGACCGCGACCGGTTACGGGCCGTGCCGTTCGTGCATGCAGGTGTTCGAGCTCGGCGTCGACCGACGCATCTTCTTCACCCACGACGCCTTCGAGGGTCGCGAGCCCTTGCCGCTCCCCGGCCCCGTCTACATCCACGAGGATCACTGCGAGCCCTACGCGGCGCTCGACGCGGTGCCGGCATCCGTTCGCGCGCTCGACCTGACGCTGAACGCCTACGGCGCCGGGCGCCGGCTCCACGCCCAGGAGCGCGTCGAGGGCACCGCGGTCGAAGCTGCTGTCGAGCAGCTCTTCGTGGACGAGCGCGTCGACTACGTCCACGTACACAACACCGACGTCGGCTGCTTTCTGCTGCGGCTCGACCGATCACACGCGAACGACGAACGGAGGCCTTGATGACGACACTCGCGAATTCACCTTACGGTGACACGACATGACGGAACTACCCTCCCTGAGGGTAGCCGTCGATATCGGCGGCACGTTCACGGACTTCGTCGTCTTCGACGCCAAGACCGGCTCCGTTCGCGTCGGCAAGGTGCTCAGCAGTCCCGACGACTCCGTTCGGGCGGTCCTGCTCGGGCTCGAGCGGCTGAACGTCGACCTGGCCAACGTGGACTTCTTTGTGCACGGCACGACGGTCGGGCTGAACCTGATCGTCCAGGGCAAGGGGGCCAACGTCGCGCTCATCACCACGAAGGGCTTCCGGGACGTGCTCGAGATCGGGCTGATGGAGAAGAAAGAGATGTACAACCTCTTCTACGAGCGCCCGCGGCCGCTCGTCGAGCGCCAGAACCGGTTCGAGATCGACGAGCGCGTGGACGGGTTCGGGCAGGTCCTGCGACCGGTCGACGACGCCGAGCTTGCGCAGGTCGCCGAGGCGATTCGAGCGTCAGGCGCCCAGACGGTCGCGGTCGCCACGCTGAACGCGTACGTGGAGCCCGCCAACGAAGCCTCGATCGGTCGAGCGCTTGCCAACGAGCTCGGAGACGACGTCTTCGTCTCGGTCTCCCACGAGATCGCCAACGAATGGCGCGAGTTCGAGCGCACGAGCACCACCGTGCTGAACGCGTACGTGCTTCCCGTCTTCAAGAAGTACCTGAGCGAGATTCGCACGCGGCTCTCCGAGCGCGGCCTGCGGAGCGAGGTCAACATCATGAAGTCGAGCGGCGGGATCATGAGTGCCGAGGCGGCGGCCGTGCGCCCGATCCACTCGTTGCTTTCGGGGCCGGTCGGCGGCGCGGTCGGCGCGCAAGCCCTCGCACGGCTCGCCCGCGCGGGCGACGCCAGCCACCTGGCGAACCTCGTCACCGCCGACATGGGCGGCACGAGCTTCGACGCCAGCCTCGTCGTCGAAGGCGAGATCGAGGTCGACACCCGTGCCGACGCGCATGGCTATCCGATGCTCGTGCCGACCGTCCGCGTGAACGCGATCGGTGCCGGCGGCGGCTCGATCGCCCGCGTCGAGGGCTCGAGCGGATTGCGCGTCGGGCCGGAGAGCGCCGGCGCGAGCCCCGGGCCGGTCTGTTACGGGCAAGGTGGAGTCGAGCCGACCGTGACGGACGCGAACCTGGTACTGGGCAGGCTCGACCCGAACGGGGTGCTGGGCGACGAGATCGCGCTCGACCTCGACGCCGCGACGAACGCGATCGAAGAGCGCGTCGCGCGACCGCTCGGCCTGTCCGTCCACGAGGCCGCTGAAGGGATCCTCCGGGTGATCAACAGCAAGATGGCGCTCGCGATCCGCGAGTTGACCGTCGCGCAGGGCCTCGACCCCGCTGATTTCGCGCTCGTCGCGTTCGGCGGCGCCGGACCGATGCACGCCGCGGAGATCTGCGCCGAGCTGGGCATCCGGACGGCAGTGATCCCGCCCGTGCCGGGAATGTTCTCCGCCTGGGGGATGCTGGCGGCCGACGTCCGCCACGACTTGTCGGCCACCGCCGTCGTGCAGGCGGCGCACCTGGAGAAGCAGGTGGTGGGCAAACGCTTCGCGGAGCTCGAGCGGGAGGGGAGAGAAGCCCTGGGCGCGCAAGGGGTCGGCGAAGCGGCGATGTCGTTCACGCACTTCCTCGACCTGCGGTACGTCGGCCAGGAGCACACGCTGACCGTTCCCGTCGACATCGACGTCGACCCGGCCGACTTGAAGCGGGTCTTCGACGAGGCACACCGGCGCAAGTACGGTCACCACAGCGAAGAGGACGCCGCCGAAGTGGTGAACTTCCGGGTCGCCGCCGTTGGCGCGGTCGCGAAGCCCGAGCTTGCGCGGGTCGACGTGCAGGCGCGAAGCGGCTCGCGCGTGGGCGAGCGGGATGTGTTCTTCGGGGGCGCCTTCCACACGACGCCCGTCTATCGCCGGGCCGATCTCGGCTCCGAGACGCTCCGAGGCCCCCTCGTCGTCGACGAGGACGGCTCCACGACCATCGTTCCGCCCGGCTTCGACCTGCGGGTGGACAGCTACGGCAACCTCGTGCTCGCCGCGGGTGCCGCCCAGTGAAGGAGGACACGATCACCAGCTCCGTAACGCAGCGGCAGATTCCGATCGTCGCCGAGATCATCCGGAATGCGCTCGTGTCGGTCTCGAACGAGATGAAGATCGACCTGATGCGCTCGTCCTATAACCCGATCATCTACGAGATGCTCGACTTCAGCGTCGGGCTGTTCAGCGAAAAGGCAGAGACGCTTGCCCAGGCAGCGGGCCTGCCGCAGTTTCTCTGCGACATGCCGAACGCGGTGCGGTCGATCCTCGAGGACATCGGCGGAGTCGACAACGTGTGCGAAGGCGACATCTATCTCACCAACGACCCGTACACGAGCAGCTTTCACCTCAACGATGTGACGGTGGTCGAGCCGGTCTTCTATGACGGGCGCGTCGTCGCTTTCGCGGGCGCCCGCGCGCATTGGCACGACATGGGCGGCAAGTCGGCCGGCGGGTCGAGCGACGCGACGAACGTGTACCAGGAGGGGCTGTTCCTCCGGTCGATCAAGCTCTTCTCCGCGGGCGAGCGTGACGAGAACGTGATCCGCATCATCCAGGAGAACTCGCGGCTCCCGAACGCCGTCGTCGGTGACCTCAACGCTCAGGTCGCCTCCTGTCACACGGGCGTCGCGCGCCTGACGGCGCTCATCGACCGCTACGGTCTCGACGTCTTCTCCCGGTCGGTCGACCTGATGATCGCCAACGGCGAGGAGCTTGCCCGCGCAGCCGTGCGCGACATTCCCGACGGCGATTACTTCGCGGAGGGATTCCTCGACAACGACGGGGTCGAGCTCGACCGGCGTCTGAACGTGGCCGTAACGGTGAAGGTGCGCGGCGACGAGATCGAGTTCGACCTGACGGGAACCGACGGGCCTTGCAAAGGGCCGTTGAACGCGAACCGACACATCACCCGCAGTGAGCTCAGCCTCGTCTTCAAGACCCTCACCACCCCGACGGAGCCTGCCAACGACGGCCACTTTCGACCGCTCAAGGTGACCCTTCCCGACGGGTGCCTGCTCGATGCCCAGCGGCCCAGTCCGACGCTGCTCGCCTTCGTGCCACTCGAGCTGTTGATCGATCTCGTCCGGAAGGCGCTCGCGGATGCAATTCCGGAGAAGGTCACCGCTGCCGACTACGGGCGCTGCTGCGTCATGCACGCCGCGGGCCGCAGCCCGCGCGACGGCTCGTTCATCATCATCGCCGACACCGAAGGAGGCGGGTGGGGCGCGAAGCCCTTCGGCGACGGCGAGAACGCACTGCTGTTCGGCGATATCCGCGTCATCCCGGTGGAGGTGCTCGAGCACAAGTACCCGGTCGTCCTCGACCGCTTCGCGCTGCGCGAGGACTCCGGCGGGCCAGGCACCTTCCGGGGAGGCCTCGGAGTGGTCAAGGACTACCGCCTCACCGATGAGCTCGAGTTGCTGACCGGCTACGACCGGCACGACTGTCCCCCGTGGGGGCTGTTCGGCGGCCAGGCCGGAGCGCCGAACACGATTGTCGTCACGCGGGCAGACGGCAGCACCGACGAGTTCCGTAAGGCCACCGAATACCGGCTCGCCGCCGGCGACGTCGTCAGCTTTCGCACCGGCGGTGGCGGCGGCTACGGCGAACCGATGGACCGCGATCCCGCACGCGTCCTTCGTGACGTGGTCGGTGGCTACGTGTCGGTGGAATCGGCCAGGGACGACTACGGCGTCGTCCTTACTGACGGAGGGCTCGGCGTCGACCGAGATGCGACCAGCGCCGCGCGCGCCGAGAGGCTGGTTGGCGGCAGATGAGCGGCGCCTCCGACACACGCGTGGTGACGGTCCAGGAGATCCAGGTGTTGGCGGGACGCGAAGCCGAGTTCGTGGCTCGCTTCCGCGACCTGGACATCTTCGGGGCGGTCGCCGCTGCAGCGGGCGATGAGCTGGAAGACGCCATCGTCCTGCAGGCGGGCGACCGGTTCCGCGTCGTGACGACGTGGGCGTCGCGGGCCGGAATCGAGGCCTGGCTCGAATCCGACGCGCGCGTGTGGGTGTTCCGCGAGCTGGGCCCGTTCTACGCGGAGGAGCCCCACGCGGACGAGTTCTCGATCTGCGAGACCTATCAGGCCCGGGAGGTTGCATGAGACGTGTAGTGACAGGCTGGAGCGCCGACGGCAAGCCCATCCTGCTCTTCGACGGCGAGCCGGCGCATTTCGACTTCGGGATGGTCAGCTCGGACGAAATCTGGAGCACGACCGCCGTCCCCGCCGACTCGAGGCGCTCGGACGACCCGACCTCCGCCGGGTTCGTGCTCGAGCCGCCGCATGGCGGCACCGTCTGCCGCATCGCCAGCTACAGGCCCGGTGCGAGCGTCGAGCTGCACGCCACGCAGACGGTCGACTACGTCATCGTCCTCGCGGGCGAGCTGACAATGCTCTACGGCGACGACGAGATCGTGCTTCGGCCCGGCGACATCGTGGTGCAGCAGGGCACGCCGCACGGCTGGGCCAACCGCGCCAACACGGACTGCGTCGTCGCGGCGATCCTGCTCACCGCCGAAGGCGCCGCGGAACGCGAGGGGCTCGAGTGGCCGTAGCCGGACGGAGCGCCGGCTCGTGACCGCGGCACGCATCGCCCGGCTCCGGGAGAGTCTCGACGAGCCGCTCCTCGTCACAGGAGCCAAGAACGTCGCGTACCTCACCGGCTTCGAGAGCTCGAACGCGGCCGTCCTCGTCGAGCCGGAACGGGTTCGGCTCTTTGCGGACGCGCGCTACAGCGAGGCGGGCCGCGGCGTCGACGGCGTCGAGTTCGTCGAGACCGGGCGCATCCTCCTGGCGGATCTCGCGACGCGGCTGGAAGGGGCGATCGCGTTCGAGGAGGAGCACATCAGCCACGCGGGCTACCGGACCCTGGCAGCCGGTCGCCTCGAGCTCGTGCCGCGCAGGGGGACGGTCGAGGCCCTGCGGGCACTGAAGGACGAAGTCGAGCTCGCCCGCATCGCCGCAGCGTCGGCGATCGCGGACGCTGCGCTCAGCGCCCTGCTCGAGGAGAGCTGGATCGGACGAACGGAGCGCGAGCTCGCAGCGAGGCTGCAGGTTCTCCTGCTGGACGGCGGCGGCGACGGGGCGGCGTTTGACGTGATCGTCGGATCGGGACCGAACGCGGCCAAGCCCCATGCGCGCCCGGGCGACCGGATCGTGAGTTCCGGCGAGCTCGTGATCGTCGACTTCGGCTGTTTGCTCGACGGCTATCGCTCCGATTGCGCCCGCACCGTTGCCGTTGGCGAGCCGACCGGAGAGCTCGCCGCCATCTTCGAGGTCTGCCTCGAAGCACACGAGGCCGCCGTCGCAGGCGTCCGCCCGGGGATGAGCGGCGTCGAGGCGGATCGGATCGCACGGGACGTGATCGCGCAGGCGGGCTACGGCGATCGCTTCGGACATGGGCTCGGGCACGGCATCGGGCTCGACGTGCACGAGGCGCCGTTCCTCTCTCCGGCGTTCGATGGGACGATGGAGGCCGGGCAGGTCGTGACGATCGAGCCGGGGATCTATGTGCCCGACGTCGGCGGAGTACGAATCGAGGATCTGTGCGTCGTCCGCGCGGAGGGGCTCGAGTCCGTGACGAGACTGCCGAAGAGGATCGTGCTCGACGCGAGCGTGCGGTGATGCGCCTCGCCGGGCTGCCGGAAGAGTGCCTCTACATTGGGCGGCCCGCGCCGACGCGGGACTTCGTCCTCGCGATCGATCCCCAAGCCGCGACGTACTCCGAGGCCGAATGGTTGCTCGCGGGTGCGCTCGCCGTGCACACGGTGGTGGACCGGCCGACTCCCGCGGACGCCGAGGCGATCGATGCGCTGGTGTTGCTGACGGGCGCGACCCGCGTTGTCTCGCTGGGATCCGGCCTGGTGATCGACGCCGCGAAGCTCTGCGTCCATACCCGGCACGCCCGGGTCGGCACGGTCCTGCGGCACGTCACCGTGCCGTGCGGGCCTGAGCCCTACCGCGCAGTCACGCCCTTCACGATGTACGACGCGGTGCCGGGCGCTCGGGGGGTCGAGTGGGAGGACTGGCTGATCCCGGCGGAGGTCGCCATCGTCCCGGAGTTGCTCGCTCGTCTCGACCCGTCCGTCGTCGCGCTCTTCGCGGGCGACTCGGCGGTGCACGCGGTTGAATCGCTCCTCAGCACCCGGAGCAACGCGGAGTCGGAGCCGCGCGCAATCGCCGCTGCCCAGGCGTTCGTCGAGGAGGCCGCTTCAAACGAACCCAATCGTGTGCGTCTCGTCGTTGCATCCCTCGAAGCGGCCCTCGCGTTCGACACCACGAAGCTCGGTCTCGCGCATGCCCTCTCGCGTCCCCTGGGAATCGCGACCGGTATCTCCCACGACGGGTACAACCTCGCGCTCGGCGCTCCCATGGTCCGCTTCTGGGGCGACGAGGTGATCAGACGATCCCCTCTCGCACGTGTCACGTCGTCGACGCCGAGTGCCGAGTGGTGGGCGTGCCTGCTCGACGGCTATCGGGCGCGCGCCGGACTGCCTGCGAACTTGAAAGGGGTTGGGCTCGACGACTCGGCGGTCGCAGCGGCAATCGAATGGGCGCCGAACAGCTCCGGCATCCCCGGCTTGCCGCGGCCACTCGCGGACGGCGACCTCGAGCGGCTGATGGATGACGCTTGGAGTGGCACCCGCCCGGCGTTATGAGACTCGCGTCGTGCGGAGCGGACGTTCGAAATGATCGCTCTTTGATGGCGGGAGCACGGCCAGTGTGAACCAGTGTGACGATCTCGCCGGCGGCGCGCGTGGTTGCAGTCACCGAAACAGTTACTTCGTAGAAGCTGAGACCGCCTCATCGAGGCAGAGCGGGCAAAAGCGCGCGCCGGCGAGCGTCAAACGCAGGCATCAGCCGTCTACGGATGGATCCATATCGTCCGATTGCTGGAGGCCACCAGACCCGTATCGGCGTCGGCCCGCTGGAAAGCCATTAGCAGGCTGGCGAGTCACGCTTTCGTAGAAAAGCGTGACCACACAGGCAGTCGGCGTCATCCACCGAAGCGCCGGCTTCACGAGTCAGCCGTCCCAGCGTTTACGGCCAGATATGTGAAACGTTGGTGGGTCGCTAACGGTGGCGCGGTTGCGCTTGTGCTCCTCGGCATCTCAGTCGGGGGCTTTACGAATGTATGGGCTGGACTCGCGCTAATAGTCGTCGGTCTCATCCTCTGGGTTGCCGGGCTGCGTCGGAACCATCAGCCCATCGATTCACCCGCAGTCGTTGCTCGGGAGCTTCGCCCTGACCTGAGAATCTTTGACGTGCACTCGACAGGCGGTGGATCCGGTTACGTCGACTTCAGCTTCTACGTCTCGAACTATGGAGACGTCAAGCAGCGGACAATACTGCTGGCAATCCTTCTAGAGCAGACGGGACTCCAACCGTTGCGGGATGCCGGCATCGGCCCTCGAAGAGATGGCACTGAGTGCCCGCTTGCAAGGGTCGTGCTGCTTCCCGATGAACTACGCCGCCTACGGCAAGCAATGTCACGTGCCACCGGTTGCGCCCGCTGGGCTCCATAAATGCTCCATCCCTTGGCTGGAGATCGCCGATGGCCAAAGGCTTCGGACGTCCGCTTTGCGCGTGTCGAATGTTGAGTACTTCTCTGTATCTCCGAAACCGTTGCCGTGGGTTGCCACCGGTTGCCGATCGGCTTGTTTGAGCCGTTTTCGGGGCCTTCCCATTTGCGATCGGTTGCCACTGGTTGCGCCCGCTTGGCTCCATAAATGCTCCATGCCGGCCCGAGCCGTCCTGGACAGACGGATCAGTGAAGGGGCTGGTGGTGAGACCCACTACGAAGCTGGCCTCGCGGCCGGGCTGGGTTACGTGGAGGCTCAGAGGGCATAGCCGCCGTCGACGTTCCAGGTCGTGCCGGTGACGAACCGTGTCTCGGCCCACGCCAGGAATGCCACGGCATCGGCGATGTCGTGGGGTTGGCCGTAGTGGCCGACCGCCGTCGCCGACCGCACGGCATCGGCGAACTCTCCGGTGTCGGGATTCGCGTCGGTGGCCACCGGCCCCGGCTGGACGGTGTTGACGGTGATCCCTCGGGGTCCGAGTTCGCGGGCGAGACTGCGGGACAGTCCAGCGACCGCGGCCTTGGTGAGCGAGTAGACGCTGATACCGCTGATCGGGGCCCGGTCGGCCAGCACGCTGCCGATGGTGATGATTCGCCCACCGGCGCCGAGGTGCGGCAAGGCGGCCTGGATCGCCACGAAGATGGCCCGGACGTTGACGGCCAGAAGCCGGTCGTATTCGGCCATCGGGAACTCCTCGATCGGGGCGTGATGAGAGGTGCCTGCGTTGTTCGCTAGAACCTCGAGGCCGCCGAACCGGCCGACGGTGTCGGCTATCGCCGCGCGAAGCGCTTCAGGGTCGGCGCTGTCGGCCTGGATCGCCAAGGCGATGCCGCCGGAGCCGACGATCTCCTGCTCGAGGTCGTTTGCTAGGCCCTTGGCCTCTCGGTACGTGAACGCCACGGCGGCACCATCGGCCGCGAGCCGCCGGACGATGCCGGCGCCGATCCCCCGCGAACCCCCGGTGACCAGCGCTCGCCGGCCCGCGAGCGGGGCCCTGGCGACGTCGTCGAGTTGTGCTGTTTCAGTCATGACTGCTCCTTACGTATCGAACGGTTCGG
>JAOPYY010000044.1 GCA_025964395.1 Actinomycetes bacterium
GGAGACGGAGGTGACGTCCGTGCGTGAGTCGGAGTCGAGGCCGACGCACGGCATCGTCGGCGTGCGGACGCGCGGCATCAACCAGCGCCGCGACGTCGTGTGCGAGTTCGCGCGCTCGTTCCTGATCGCGAAGATGGCCGCAGCGGGCAACTCATTCCCCGGCACGGACGAGAACTGGGGCGTGGCGTGAAGCCCACACTGTTCGTCTGCCACGGCGACGACGGCGGCCCGCGGTTTCATCCCTGCCGCCGGGTGCAGGAGGCGCTTCGCGCTGCCGACATCGAGTACGACAAGGTGATCGCCGGGCACGGCAGCCCGATCCCCTTCCTGCGCAAAGGCTCGCGTGAGGACCTGCGCAAGGCGACTGGAACGACGAAGCTGCCAACGCTCAAACTGCCCGACGGGACGGTGATCACGAACTCAGGCGCGATCATCACGTGGGTCGACGAGCAGTGAACCGGCTGACCTACCGCCCGATCTCGCTCGACGACTTCGAGCCGTACGCGGAGTTCCTCGCCGATCCCGAGTGCACGCGCTACCTGCTCGTGCCGGAGCCGCACTCGCGCGAGCTGTCGCGATCGCTGCTGGAGCGCAACATCGCGCAGCACGACGGCACCATCGGGATGTACGCGCTGCACGACGGAGCTGAGCTCGTCGGCTGGGCGGGGTTCCAGCGCCGTGAGATCACCGGCGCGCCGGAGGTGGAGCTCGGTTGGCTCGTGCGCCGCGAGCACTGGCGTAAGGGCTACGCGAGCGAGGCTGCCCGCGAACTGCGAACGCGCGGTCCTGAGCGCGTCATCCACCTGATCCATCCGGAGAACACAGCGTCGATCGCCGTCGCGATGAACCTGGGCGCGGAACACGAGCGCGACATCGAGATTCTCGGTGGCCCTGTCGCGATCTACGTCTCGCGAAACTCTTGAATCTGGTTCGGCTGACACCGAATCAGGTTCAGATCTAAGCCCGCACGTGGATGCTTTAACCTCGGTTCATGGACGAGTTGCGCGCGCTCCTCACCCAGACCGCCCAGCTCGCGGCGGACTTCTACGACACGCTGGACGAGCGCCCGGTCTATCCCCGCGCGAGCGCGGCCGAGCTGCGGGAGGCGCTCACGAGCACTCTTCCCGAGGGGCCGACCGCCGCGCAGACCGTGATCGCCGAACTCGCCGCCACGGCCGACCCGGGCCTCGTCGCCGAGGCGGGCGGCCGCTACTTCGGGTTCGTGATCGGGGGCGCCGTGCCGGCGTCACTGGCTGCAGACTGGCTCACCTCGACGTGGGACCAGAACGCGTGCCTCTACGTCGCCGGGCCCGCGGCGTCCGTCGTCGAGGAGGTCGCCGGCGCGTGGCTGATCGAACTGCTCGGGATCCCGCGCGCAGCGTCGTTCGGGCTCGTCACCGGCGCACAGATGGCGAACTTCACGGCGCTCGCCGCCGCCCGGCACCACGTCCTGAAGAACGCCGGCTGGGACGTCGAGCGCGACGGGCTCACAGGCGCCCCTCGCATCCGCGTGGTCGTAGGCGAGAAGCGCCACGGCACCGTCGACCGCGCGCTGCGCATGCTCGGGCTGGGCACGCCGACGGACGTGATCCCTGCGGATGACAACGGCCGGATGCTCACCGAGCACCTGGCGCTCACGGACGAGCCCACGATCGTCTGCGCGCAGGCGGGCGAAGTCAATACCGGCGCCTTCGATCCGTTCGGACCGATCGCCGATGCCCGCGACGCCGCTGCGAACGCGTGGCTGCACGTCGATGGAGCCTTCGGCCTCTGGGCGGCCGCCGCTGCCTCCTTGCGTCACCTTGTGCGGGGCGTCGAGCGCGCGGACTCCTGGGCGGTAGACGCGCACAAGTGGCTCAACGTTCCCTACGACAACGCGATCGCGTTCACCGCGCACCCGGACTCGCACAGCGGCGCTTTCTCGGTCCGTGCGCCGTACCTCGTCTTCGACACGGAGACCCGAGACGCGCTCGACTGGAACCCTGAGGCCTCGCGACGCGCGCGCGGCTTCACCATCTACGCGGCAATCCGCGCGCTCGGGCGCTCGGGAATCAGCGAGATGATCGAGCGCTGCTGCGCGCACGCACGCCGGTTCGCCGACGGGCTCACCGAGCTCGGCGCGGAGGTCCTGAACGACGTCGAGCTCAACCAAGTGCTCTTCCGCTTCGCGACCGACGACGAAACGAATGCGGTGCTCAAGGCCGTGCAAGAGGACGGCGCTGCGTGGATGGGCGGCACCACCTGGGACGGCCGGCCCGCAATCCGCATCTCGGTCTCGAACTGGCAGACGACCGAGGACGACGTCGCGCGAACGCTTGCTGCCTACGCCGGCCAGCTGGCCGCGCGGTAGAGCGAGCCTTCGAGACGGCGGCCGAGGAGCTTCTCGAGCCAGCGCGAGATCGCGACGAGCGCATCGACGTCGGTGCCGGTGCGAACGCCTTCGCGCTCGAGCTGCCAGACGAGGTCCTCAGTCGCGACGTTCCCGGTCGCCTGCGGCGAGAACGGGCAGCCGCCAAGTCCACCGATCGATGCGTCGAGGAGCGTCGCGCCCCCTTCGAGCGCGCCCCAGGCGGAGGCGTAACCCGTGTTGCGCGTGTTGTGAAGGTGCGCGCCGACGGGCTTACCGAGGATCGAGACGCGCTCGACGAGGTGCCGAACGCGCCGCGGGGTCGCGACGCCGATCGTGTCGGCGAGGACGAGCTCGTCGGCGCCGTCGAACCGCTCACACAGGTCGGCGACGGCGCCCGGGTCGACCTCACCCTCGAACGGGCAGCCCCACGCGCACGAGATGGTGACGGTTGCGGGCACCTGCGCGGCGGAGATGATCGCGCGCACGCGCTCGACTGCTTCGTCGAGTGACGCGTTCCCGTTACGGCGGTTGAACTCCTCGGTCGCCGCGAGCGTGCAGTTCACGCGGTCGACGTTCGTCTGCGCGAACCGCTCGTAGCCCCGCTTGTTCAGCACCAGCCCGGATAGCTCCGCCTTGCCGCGCTGCGCGGCAGCGACGACCTCCTCGGCACCGGCCATCTGGGGCACGCGGTCGTCGCGCACGAACGAGACCGCCTCGATACGCGGCACACCGGCCGCGGCCAGGCGCGAGACGAGGTCGGCGCGCACTGCGGGTGCGAGCGTGTCGGGCTCGTTCTGCAGTCCGTCGCGCGGGCCGACGTCGCAGATCGTGACGCGCATCAGAGGCCCGACCTGGAATTGGGTGCCCTCGGGGATGGCTCAGACATAACAGCTCACACGGGTCGGGCACGCATTTCTGACAGAGCCGTGCATAGCGGTGGCTGCGTCATACCCGACCCGGGCGAGATGCGCCGCGTCTGAGCCACCATCCGTGAGTGCCTAAATTCCAGGTCGGGCCTCTAGGCCGGTGCGGGAGCGGGAGCCGGCACTACCTCGACCGGGTCACGCGGCCGCATCGGCAGCAGCGCGACGACGAGGCTCGTCGTTGCGACACCGATCCACTGCCAGCCCGTGAGCGTCTGGCCGAACTTGAAGTAGCCGACGAGGATCGCGGTGACCGGGAACGCAAGCTCGGCGAGGGTCGCCGCAACCGCGGGCGTCGAGCGGAGGCCGTAGTAGTAGAGACCGAGCGCGACGAAGCCGGTGACGACCGCCAGCAGGGCGATGTACCAGGAGTCGTGGCGCGAAGCGAACGCGGGCGCGCCGAGTACGAGCAGCGCGATTGCGCTCGCCGGCAGGCCGAACGCGAAGCGCAGCGTGGCGACGTGCTCGAATCGCATGTCGCGCGCGAGGTAGCGGCCGAGCACCGTGCCGAGGGCCCACAAGGTGGCAGCACCGAGCGCGAACAGCGACGGCCTGAGGCCGTGCACCGAGGGGTGGAAGGGATGCGGGACGCCGATCAGCCATGCGCCGACGAGCGCGGGCACGAGGTAGAACGCGAATCGAACCCGCGGCCGCTCCCCCAGGATGACGCCGGCCGCGACGACCGCGATCAGCGGCTGCACCTTCTGCAGGACAACCGGCGTCACGTAGTCCGTTCCGACCTTGAACGCCTCGGTGAAGAGGATCGTCGCGACGGCAGACGAGCCTGCTCCGATCACGAAGGCGGCGATCACGTGCCTCCATCCCAACCGCAGCAGCGCTGCAAGCGCACCGACGAGGAACGGCAGTGTCAGAGCAACGAGCACCACGTGCTCTCCGAACACGATCGTCGCCGGGGCCGTCGACTTCGCAAGTGGCTGGCGAATCCAGGCATCGAGTCCCCACAAGGCTGCCGCCACCGCGACAAGAATGATCCCGGTCGATCTCCGCATCGCTGTCAGCCTAGTCACGCGTGCGGAAGTGCCGACACGCGATCGATCCAAGCCGCGACGCGCGGCCGGCCGGCGAGCGACTGGTAGCGGCGCATCAGGTGATGGATCTCGTAGTCGTCGTCGGGGTTCTCGTCGTCGCTCGCGTACTTGAGGAAGGGATACGCGGCGACGTCCGCGACGGTAAGCGGGCCGAAGAGGTGATCCGAACCGTCGAGGAGATCTTCGAACCGGTCGAGGGAGCGCCCGAGGCGCGCGCCGGCGCGTTCGCGCCGCTCGTCGTCCTCGCCCGGCGAGAAGAGGATCCCGAGCGGGTGCATCCAGACGCGCTCGAACCAGTCGAGGAACACGTCGACCTGCGCGCGCGGGCGCAGTTCCGAGGGCCAGAGCTCCGGCGCAATGCGGCCGATGATCGCGAGCGAGCCGACGACGATCTCGCCGTCGAGCTCCGCCACGGGCACGCGCCCCTGACCACTCACTTCCTTGACCGGCGTGCGGTCGTACGCGTCGACGTCGACCCAGTCGACAGGCACGCCGGCCACCCCGGCCGCGATCGACACGCGCTCGCAGTTGGTGGAGTACGGGATTTGCCAGACGCGCACTAATCGGCGGGAATCGGCTCCGGCGTGTCGGCCTCGAATTGGACGATCTGCCGTCTCACGCCAGCGCCGGTGATGTACCCGACGACCCCGAACGCGATGATCACAGCCAGCGTGCCGAGTGTGTAGAGCTCGAACTTCCCGCGCGAGAGCCCCCACGAGTCTTGGAAGTTGTACGGGACGTTGAAGATCTTCTCCAGCACGCCGGGGAAGATCGCCACCCAGGTTCCGAGAGCGATCCAACCCGTGGTGAGGATCGTCGCGATCCAGATTCCGGCAGTGCCGAACGGGACGACATAGGGCCGGCGCACGTGTGGATGCGTGTACCGCAGCTTCAGAACCGCAGGGAAGATCCAGAGGTAGGAAAGCAACGTCGTCGAGATCGCCATGTAGAGCACGACGGTGAATGCGGCCGAGGTCGACTGGTTCTTCAGGAGCTCGATCGCAGCGATGCAGAAGAGCGACGAGGCGACGCCGGACATGAGGTTGACGCGGACCGGAGTGCCGAAGCGCCTGTTGAAGACCCCGAACCACGGGAAGAACGCGCCGTCGTAGGCAGCTGCCGCCTGAATCCGGTCGGACCCGATCATCCAGACGGCTCCGGAGGTGAGGAGCGTGCCGACGAAGCAGAGGGTCATCACGATCAAGAGGAAGTGGGCTGCCCCGCCATACGCACCGTTGAAGGTCGTCGTGACAGCGTCGATGAAGCCCGAAATGTTGGAGATCGCCTTCGCAGGCAGCACCAGCAAGATGCCAAGAATCGGGACGACGTAGAGCGAGACGCCGATCAGCCCGCTCCAGAGCACGGCGATCGGAACGTCCTTCTCGGGGTTCTCCATCTCCTCGCCGGCGCCGTTCTGGAGCTCGAAGCCGACGTAGTTGAACAGCAGGATCGGCACGAGCGCCAGGAAGATCGAGCGCGTCGGCGAGAGATCCGAGACGGGAAAGCCATGCACGCCGTGACGGATCGCGTACACGACGAGCGTCAACGTGAAGAAACCGAGCACGAAGATCCTCATGAATCCGCCGGCATTCGGAATCCACTTTCCGTGCTTCAGCGAGACGATCGCGACGATGATCGAGAGCCACACGAACGCCAGCTTGAAGATGAAGTCTCCGGGCGACGCGTTACCGATTTGGAAGATGTTCGCGCTCCAGGCAGCCGTCGCGGTGAACGCGAGC
>JAOPYY010000046.1 GCA_025964395.1 Actinomycetes bacterium
AAGACAAGGTCGAGATGACCGGTGAGATCGTCGAGGCACTGCGGAACGGCATGTTCCGGATCCAGCTCGACAATGGTCATGAGACCCTCGGGTACACGGCCGGCAAGATGCGCCGTTTCCGCATTCGCATGAATCCCGGCGACCGGGTTCGCATCGAGCTGTCGGCGTACGACCTCGATCGCGGCCGCATCGTCTACCGGCTCCGCCCGGGTGACGAGCGCCCCGAGTAGCCTAAGAGGCTTGACGTGAAATACGCGCACTCGCGGCTGGTGGCTCAGACGCGGCGCATCTCGCCCGGGTCGGGTATGACGCAGCCACTGCTATGCACGGCTCTTTCAGAAATGCGTGCCCGACCCGTGCGACCTGCTTGGTCTGAGCCATCCCCGCAAGCACCCAATTTCACATCAAGCCTCTTCTCCCCATGAACGGAGAGGCGCTCGCCGCCCTCGAATTGCCTGCGATCACGGGTCGGCTCGCCGCGGCGTCGGCTACCGAGCTCGGCGCCGAGCGGGCCGGCGCGCTCCTGCCCGCGACCGAGACGGCTGAGGTGGTCGCGCGGCAGGCGCTGACCGCCGAGGCGGTCGCCCTGCTCGACGCCGCGCAGGAGCCCTCGCTAGCCGGCATCGCCGACGTGCGGGAGGCGGCCGCACGTGCCGACCGCGAAGGGATCCTCGGGCCGGGAGAGCTGCGCGCCATCGCGACGGCGATTCGTGTCGGATTGGCAGCGCGGCGCGTCGCCGGCGAGCAGCGCGCGCTCGCGCCGCTGCTGCACGACCGTCTCGCATCGATCGATCCTTCGCTGGCACCTGTCGCCGACGAGATCGACCGCTGCATCGAGGAAGACGGGTCCGACGTGCGGGACACAGCGTCGCCCGAGCTGCGGCGGTTGCGTCGCGAGCTGCGGAACGGTGGCGCGCGTGTGCGCGAAGAGCTCGCCCGCGTTGCGCGCGCGTCTGACGTGCAGGAAGCGTTGCAGGAGCAGTTCCTCGCAGAGCGCGGCGGGCGTCCTGTGCTCGCGGTGCGCGCGTCCTCGCGTTCGAAGGTGCCGGGGATCGTCCACGATGCATCGAGCACCGGCCAGACGCTGTTCGTCGAGCCGTTCGCCGTCGTCGAGTTGAACAACCGCCTCGCCGAAGCGGCGGCGGAGGCGCGCGAGGAAGCCGAGCGGATCCTGCGAGAGCTGTCGTCGGCCGTGACTGCACACGCGGAGGCGCTGGTCGTGCTCGTCGAGACCACGGCGGATGTCGACGTCGTGCTCGCTTCGGGCGCGCTCTCGCGCGCGTGGGGCGGCGCGCCCGTGACGGTGTCCGACGACGTGCGCCTGCTCGGCGCCCGCCATCCTTTGCTCGACCGCGCGACGGCGGTTCCGATCGATCTCGACGTCGGTTCGCTGCGCGCCGTCGTGATCAGCGGCCCGAACACGGGCGGCAAGACCGTCGCCTTGAAGACGCTCGGCCTCGCGGCGCTGCTGCACCAGTGCGGCCTACGGCCGCCGGCCGAGTCGGCCTCGCTGCCGGTGTTCGATCGCGTGCTCGCCGACATCGGCGACCGGCAGTCGATCGAGATGAGTCTGTCGACGTTCTCGGGTCACCTGCGCACGCTGGTCGAGATCCTCGAGTCGGCGACGGAGCGTTCGCTCGTCCTGCTCGACGAGGTCGCCGCGGGCACCGATCCCGAGGAGGGCTCAGCGCTCGCTCAGGCGCTCGTCGGACGCCTCGCACAACAGGCGCGCCTGACCGTCGTCACGACGCACTACCCCGAGCTCAAGGAGTGGGCGAGCGCGAACGACGACGTCGCGAACGCGGCGACGAGCTTCGATCCCGACACCGGTGAGCCTCTCTACCGCATCGATCTCGGCCGGCCGGGGACGTCGCACGCGCTCCGCATCGCCGAGCGGCTCGGGCTCGACGCCGACGTCGTTGCCGATGCGCGCTCACGGGTCGCGCCGGAGCGGTTGCGGACAGCCGAGCTCCTTGCCGAGGCCCAGGCTGCGGAACGAGCGGCCGTCGAGCTGCGGGAGAAGGTCGGCGAAGCGCTGGCCCGCGCGCACGAGCGGGAGCGGGAGCTGGAACGCGAGGTCACGGCGGTGCGCGCGTCGGCAGACCGGGCGCGCGAAGACGCGATCGCCGAAGCGCAGCGCGAGCTCGCCTCCGCGCGGGTGGAGCTGAGCGCACTACGCGACGAGCTGCGTGCGGCGCGCCGCGTGAGGCGCGAGTCGGACCAGGATCGCGCGCTCGGCGCCGCCACCGAGCGGGCATCGCGCGTGGAGCGCGCTCTCGGCGATCTGAGTGGGCCGCTTCCGGTAACCGCGCCGCTCGCGGAGGGCGACCCGGTGGAGTCCGACGTCGGCGTGCGCGGCACGATCGCGTCGATCCGCGGCGACGAGGCGGAGGTCGTCGGGGCGACCGGCCAGCGCGTCCGGATCGCGCTCGCCCAACTTCGACCGTCGCGAGAGCGCGCGCCGGAGGACCGTGCGCCGGTCGTCCAGGTGCGCGCAGCAGCGCACGGCGACGCATCCGATCAGCTTGACGTGCGCGGCCTGCCGGGCCAGGAGGCGCGCGAGCAGGTACGTCGCCTCGTCGATGACGCTGCGCTTGCCGGGCTCGACTCCGTGCGCGTCGTGCACGGGCGTGGGACCGGCGCGTTGCGCAAAGCCGTGCGTGAAGAGCTCTCCTCGCATCCCCTCGTCGAGCGCCGCGAGAGCGACGGCGAGGACGGCGCCACGATCGCGCA